>JBKPKC010000058.1:0-6122 GCA_046765595.1 Nitrospirota bacterium | reverse complement strand
CTCGCGGATACCGTATTCTTTGATTTTGTACTGAAGCGTGCGGAGGCTGATGCCAAGCAGTTTGGCTGCCTTCTCGCGATGGTTGGTGACTTCGGTGAGGGTCCGGCGGATCGCTTCACGTTCAATCGTTTTCAATGTGGACCCTAATGTCACCACCATCGTGCGAGCGTCGTCTCTGCTGACCCGAATTTCTTCCGGGAGATGTTCTGGTTCAATCACCGCGTCTTTCACGGTAACCACCAACCGCTCGATGAGATTGCGAAGCTGCCGAATGTTCCCCGGCCAGGCATAGAGCCGCAACAGCCGCATCGCCTGCCGAGAGATTTCTTTCGGCTCGCGGTGATGCTGGGTCGAGAACTCGGCCATAAACCGGTCCGCCAGCAGCGGAATATCGTCCCCTCGCTCGCGCAGCGGCGGCAAGTGGAGAGGAACGACATTGAGCCGGTAGTAGAGGTCTTCCCGAAAATCTCCTTCTTTCACCGCGGCTTCGAGGTTGCGGTTGGTGGCCGCGATAATCCTCGCATCGACCTTCACGATCTTCGTCCCGCCCAGTCGTCTGAATTCCTTCGTTTCCAGTACGCGCAAGAAATCCACTTGCGACTTCAGCGACAATTCTCCGACTTCGTCCAACAATAACGTTCCGCCGTCCGCAAGCTCAAATCGTCCCATCTTGTTGGTCGTGGCGCCGGTGAAGGCACCTTTTTCATAGCCGAACAATTCACTCTCGAAGAGATTTTCCGGGAGCGCTCCGCAATTCAAGGTGACGAATGGACCGTTCGCCCGGTGGCTCCTGTGATGGATCGCACGGGTCACGAGCTCTTTTCCGGTTCCGCTTTCACCCGTGAGCAGGACCGTTACGTCGCTCTCGGCGACCATGTCGACCAGGCTGTACACGCGCTGCATGGGCTCGCTTTCGCCGATCATCTGCTCGAAGCGCGTCCTGGTTTCGAGCCGATCCTTGAGCTGCTTGTTTTCAAACGCCAGCGCGCGGCGCTCGAGGGCTTTCTCGACCACCACGGCAAACCGTTCGCGATCGATGGGTTTTGTGATGTAGTCGTAGGCCCCGCATCGCATGGCTTCGACCGCAGTGTCGATGGACCCGAACGCGGTCATGACCAGCAACTCGGTATCAGGCCATGTCTGCTTGAGCCGGCGAAGGAATTCCATGCCGCCCATGCCTGGCATCCTGAGATCGGTGAGAACGAGGTCAGCGGGTGTCGTTTCAAGCTGCTCCAGCGCTTCTTCGGCGCTTCCCGCGCCACGGACCTGATACTCCTTTTTTTCGAGGAGCGTCACCAAAGCGCCTCGGATGTTGCGTTCGTCATCGACGACGAGAACGCGGCGTCCGGCTGTCATGATTTCGCCTCTACTTCCTGGGGATGAGTGGCGAGGGCAAGGAACCTCAGCGTCACGGCGGTCCCGGCCCCTGGTACGCTCGAGACATTGATCAGTCCGCCGTGGTCCTCCATGATTCGGTATGCGATGGCGAGACCAAGTCCCGAACCGCTTGCTTTCGTCGTGTAAAAGGGCTCGAACAGGCGGGGCAATGCGTCCTTCGGTATGCCCACGCCGGTGTCCCGCACGGAAATTTCGACCCAGCGTTTCCCATCGGCCGTGCATGGGGTGGCTGCGATATGACAGTGGCCTCCCTCTGTCATCGCATGGAAGGCGTTCACGACGACATTCACCAACGCCTGACTGATCTGCGTCTCATCGCCAAGCACCGGCGGTAAATCGTTTTCGATCGTGCATTCAAGGTGAATTGTGCGCTCCTGCGCCTCAAGCTGCATGAGGGCGACGATATGCTGGATCACTCCATGAACGTCTATTTCACGCGTATCCAGGGAGATGGGACGCGCGAACTTCATGAAATTATCAAGGATGGCGGAGAGACGTCGGCATTCAGCCTCCAAGACTTGCACATAGTCGACGGTCCTGCTCGTGAGCGGGCCTTGATCCTGCAATTCCTCTTGGAGAAGATGGAGGTTCAAATCCATGGCGCTCAGCGGGTTGCGTAGCTCGTGTGCGACACCGGCGGAGAGGGTATGGAGTGCCGCCAGTTTTTCGGCAACACGAACGCGTTGTTCGAGCGCAAGCCACTCCGTGACGTCTTGAGCTTGTAGGAGCACACCGGCCGGCCGGCCATCATCTTCTCTCAATTCGACCGTGCTGACACGAATCGTCTGGGGTTGGCCGTTGAGGCCCGCATACGGCACGTCTTTCTGACTCATATGCCTGTGGTGCTTGAGTGCTCCGTCGAGCCCTTCGCGGATGATATCACCGCCGGGAAAGATGGATTCATAAGAATTCCCGAGTAGATCTGACGCCGGCCGTTTCAAGACCGATTCGGCGGTGGGATTCACCGCGGTGATGATGCCGCTGCGATTCACGGTCAGGATACCGGTCGGAATGCTCTCTAAAATATTTCTCGCGAGTCCCTTCACTTCTTCAAGAGTCCGCTTGGTACTGGCATAGTGCAAGAAGCTGAGCACGGCTGCCATGCTCACGGTGCTACTGAGAGCAAGAAACAGCGCGAGGACGATCAGGTCCCCCCGCGAAAGGTCAGCGAAGACGTCCAGGCTCAGCAACAAGATGACGATGACGCCCACGGCAGGAAGAAGGATGATGGACGCCATGAGCCGGAAGGGAGCCCGTCGGAAGAACGCGGCTTCGGGGATGGGTCTAAACATGATCGTCGCGGAGGAGTAGGAACGCGGAGCATATGCTAACACGCCTTCAGGCCGCTGTACACAAAGCCTACAGCGTACCCCCACGGGTGCCGGCATCGGAAAATGACGGGCGGGAATTTCTCAGATTTGCGCTTCTCTCAGGGCTTTCGCGGCTTCTTCCGGTGATACGGGGTTGATGTAGAACCCGGTGCCCCATTCGAAGCCGGCCACCTGCGTGAGTTTCGGAATGATTTCGACATGCCAGTGATAGAAGTCGGCGGTGTTCTCGTGCAGCGGCGAGCTGTGGAGGACGAAGTTGTAGGCGGGCTTCGAGAGGACCTTGTCCATGCGCCGAAGCGATTCGGAGAGAATCGGGGCGAGGAATTCGAATTGCTGCTTGTGGCTTTCCTCGAAGTAGCCGGCATGCCGCTTGGGGAGAATCCACATTTCAAAAGGAAACCGCGGCGCGAACGGCGTCACGCAGACAAACTCGGGATTATCGGCGACGATGCGGTCGCCCTCTGACAGGTCCTGCCGGAGAATATCGCAATAGATGCATCGTTCCTTTTGCTGGTAATGGGCATGGCACCCTTCGATTTCATTCATGACGCTGGTGGGAATCACGGGCAGCGCAATCAACTGCGAATGGCTGTGCTCGAGGGTGGCGCCTGCGGCAGCCCCATGGTTCTTGAAAATCAAAATGTACCGGAGCCGCACATCCCGCTTGAGATCGATGACGCGGTCGCGATAGGCCCACAGCACATCCTCGATCCGCCTCGTCGGCATGTCGGCCAGGCTATCTTTATGGCCGGGCGTTTCAACGATCACTTCGTGCGCCCCGATGCCGTTCATCCGATCGTAGAGCCCCACGCCCTCCCGGCCAAGCTCTCCTTCGACCTGTAAGGCCGGGAATTTGTTCGGGATAACCCTGACGGTCCAATTCGGCAAGTCCGCCTCAGCCGGATGCGGCCGGTACGCCATGATTTCCTTGGGTGTCAGCCGTTCTTGGCCGGGGCAAAACGGACAGAGCGACGACGAAATCGGCCGGATCTGCTGCATTTGGGCGAAGTCGTGCGGGCGGCCGTTTCGATCCGTCGAGATGATCACCCACCGCCCGACGATGGGATCGCGTCGTAAGTCAGGCATGGCTCCCCGTTAATGAATGTGCGGCATCCTCCGTCACCCGGGCTGAGCATTCGGCAGTCAGCAGCGCCCGCTCATACTCTCCAGACGGTCGCTGCGAAGTCCGGCCCCGGAACGGCGAGGGCGACCGGATGATCGCGTGGATAGCGCGCAATCTCCAACCCGTTGGCCTGCACGATGATCGTCATCTGCAAAGCCTGTCCCTGTTCCGCCTGAAGCTCTTTGAAGGGAACGGCCAGCTCCAACACCTGATTGTAGGCGATCCGCTCCGACCGACTGATTGCCTGCCAGCCGTCGCGCCGCTCTGACAGCACATAGTGGTCGGCGGAGGAGAGGGAAACCTCCAGCCGATAACTCCTTGCGGGTGTTTGAAGCCAGCACTCGATGCGGAGATCTGGATGTTGGTTTTTCAGTGATGTGTCCGGATCGAGCCGAAGGTAGAAATGTTCCAGATCGAATCCGAAACGAATGTCGGTAAAGAAGCCTTCGGCTTTCCACATCGCGCCCAGAGGAGGGTTGGGGTCGATCGTACCGGAGCCGCGCCATTCAAAAAAGTCGGTGACCAGCCCGTCGAGTGTCGGACGCAGCAGCGACAGCGGCTGGTTCACCTGGTCGCGACCCTGGAAGCGGCGCACTTCGCAAAGCGGGACGTTCAGCAGGTCCGGCGGCTCCAAGCCCGCGATCGTCCAGACGTTTCGAAGATGCGTCCGGAACAGCCGGTCGAATTCTTCCTTGTAGGCGGTATCGAAATCGTCCCCGTACCACCAAAACCAGTCGCTGCCCTCGGCGGCATACAGCTCATGCCAGGCGGCGCTGCGCCGTTCGGGCGGAAGGGTCGGGCTGATTTCGAGCAGCCGGGACCGCGTGTGGTTCAACAGGTCCCATCCGCGATTGTCTTCCGCATGACCGATCCAGATTTTGAAGTCTTGGTTGATCCAAGACCCCGAATGCAGATGAGACAGACGCGGCATTTCCGGCGCGGCTGCGAGGGCTTCGGACATCGTGGCCGTGGTGACGCGGAACGAGTCCCCTTCGTCGAGGGCTCCGTGAGACAGCGCCCCGTACAGGCGCGAGAGAAACTGTTCTCCCCCTTCATGGTAGTGTTCCCAGGGATTCTCGCCGTCGAGCACGATGGGCAGGAGCACTTCGTCTTGAGGCGCATCGAGCGCGGTCTGTTTGATCCGGCGAAGGACGTCGTCGCCGGCAATGTCGGCCGTGGTCTTGTGATACAGAAACCCGAACCCGTCCGACAGATCCCTGTCACGAAACACGATCGACGCTTCCTCGCCGGCCGAACCGACCGTGTACGGATGATACAACTGTGATTGCCGGTGCCACGGCTGCTGCGATGCTTCGAGGGAGCGGGCGAGGACCCCTTCATCCGTGGCCAGCCAGCGAAGGCCGACGCGGCGAAGCAGGGGAATCAATTCGGGACAGACACTGCCTTCTGACGGCCAGAGGCCGACCGGGGGCCGACCAAATGTACTCGCGTGATACTCCACCGCCAGCCGGAGCTGGGCTTCGGCATCTTCCGGCGCGCGGAACCGTGAAGGCAGCGGCAGGTCCGGCCTCGCTCGGCGCGTATATTCCGTGTCGATCACGAGCGGCAGGATCGGATGGTAGAACGGCGTGGTCGTCAATTCGATTTGGCCGCGGTCGGCGAGCCGGCGGTACATCGGCACGATCTCCGCCACCGTCTGTCGCTGCAGGGCCAAGACCTCATCCTTATCCTCCTCGGTGAAGCCGCGGTTTTTCGTGCGCAGAGCCCCGAGCCGCGGGTAGCGCTGGATTGCGCCGTAGCCGAACCAGGCCAGATTGAACCAGACTTGTAGATCCAACAATTCCTGAGTCGTGAACTGCCGGGCGAGCCGTTGGAGATCCTGTCCGTCGATCTCCAGCCCGCGTTTGACCAGGAGCTCGTGGAAGCGGGGATAGGGCCGGATCATCGTGGCCCAATTGATTGAAAAGTAATGGCGGATCAGGAACGCTTGCTCCTCCGGGCGCAGATCGGCGGCGCGCCGCTGGGCATGCTCCAAAAAGAGGTCCTTCACCGTCCCCTCGCCGATCTCGTTGAGTTGGACCAACAACGACGGCGTGAAGTTGAAAGTGGCATGAACCTGAGGGAACCGGTCGAGGAGAAAGGCCATGTCGAAATACGCTTTGGCCGCATGCAGGCGCACCCACGGCATGCTCGCCGATCCGGAGACCGGATCTGTGTAATACGGCTGATGCATGTGCCAAAGAAAACAGACCCGAACAGTTTTCATGGGACAGAACGAAAGAATGTTGCGGACTTAGAAAGAGTATGTC
>JBKPKC010000057.1:0-9063 GCA_046765595.1 Nitrospirota bacterium | reverse complement strand
CATATCGGCGATCCGTTTCAGATCCGTTGGCACGATGCGGTACTCCATCATCCCCGCATCCATCTTTGTGTGATCCAAGATCGTGGAGATCAGTGTGATGAACCGCCGGCTGCTGTCCGCCATGATGCGCAGCGTCGTGCGTTGTTCCGGGGACAGCGGGCCTGGAATCTCATCCAGGAGCAGATGCGTGCCTTCCTGGATAGAGGCCATCGGGGTGCGCAATTCGTGCGACACGTGTGCGAGGAACTCGCCCTTCATGTCATCCAATTCTTGAAGTTTTCCACCCATCCAACTGACCGTGTCGACCAAATCCCTGAGCTCGCTGGGAGCGCGGATGTTCAACGATGCTCGAAAGTTTCCCTGGCCGATCTGCTTGATGTGGCCTTGGAGATGACGGAGCGGTCGCAGGATCGTGTAGCTCGCAATGCCGGCCAAGCCGACGCCGAACAGGAGCGCGAGCAATACCAATTGTTCGGTAATGGCTTCGGCTTGGGCCGAGCTTTCACGTGAACGGCTGACTCCCGCGCTGATCACACCTTCGTGATAGTCCACATAGTGGTCCAGCGTCGACGTCATGTGGTCCATGACTTCATTGCGCTTGCCCTCGTATTCAGGCGATACGGCCCCTGGGGCGCTCGCGGCATTTTCCAGTTCCGCGTGAAACAAGGCCAGCCGGTCCTGCTGATACCGTCGCGCCTGTTCGAGCAATTGACGTCCTTCGGCCGACGTATCTTGCCGGAGCAGGCTTTCGATGCCGCGGTGGAATTCTTCCACCTCTTCGTCGAAATGCTGGAGGAAGGTGGGGTCACGCACGGCCAGGTACTTCTTTTCACTGTTCAACTGGTTGAACGCCAGGGCTTGCACGCGCTTGGCTTGCTCAATGGCCGGATAATGCTGTGAGGCCAGCGTGGTGCTGAGTGCCGAGAGCTGGCGCAGCTGAAACAGGGCATAAAAGTTGACGCCGGCCATCACCACAATAATGAGCAGCGAGGTCAGGACGATGCGCCAGAAAATAGACAGACGCACGAGCGAAGTTCCCTGTGGTTTCTCTAATGATGAAGGTGCGTTAGGTGTAGGTAAATCCATACACTAATTTCAGCTCTCACTCAAGAGTTAACCGCGTCTCACGACCGATTAAAACGGAATTTTTACACATCGGGGTTCCCGGGCCCTGCTCCCCGCGTGTGATTCAGGGAATCCGCCCGCCTAATCCCTATTCTTTCCCCTTGGACTGGGAGGCGAATTGCCTTTGGCGATGGGAGGACCGAGACAGTGATGCAAAGAGATGGCCACGAAACAATAAGATCGACACGGCGAGCGGTGGTGTGAACAGAAGGATAAGGTATTGCGCCAGATCCGGCGCCACGCCAAACGACGACAACCAACTCCCGAGAATCGCAAATGGAAAGATCAGGAGCTGTGAAAAATCCAACCCTGCGCCTCTCCCGACTCTGTGCGACAGGAGAAAAAATGAAGTAAGGCCGCCGGGCGCCACCACGAGAGGCAGCAGCAGAATGGCAATCGGCAGGAACCATTCGATCCAATTTTCGAGCACGAACTCATAGGCCCGCTTGAAGACATCCAATGGAGAATCGTGCGGCACTTGATAAATGATTTCCGGGGCCGGATTCAGCAGGATGAACATCAACAGCATGACGGCATAGGAAATCAGCTGCCCGTTGGGGTTCTGCTGCGTGCCCATGTCGAGTGCCATCAGAGGAATCCACAAGACGAAGCCGACGCCGATGACATCCCAAAAGTAGTGCCCGAAGCTGTCGAAGATGTCCTGCATCGTGACCGCTCTGGCATAGGACACTCCTTGCTCGATGAGGCTGAGCGTCATGCCAACCAAAAGCGCGTTGACGGCCCCGAGTAGGAATCCGCCGGCTATCCCCAATGGTGCCGCGATCTGCTGGGCGATGAGCAGAAGGAACAGGAAGCCAATGACCGCCACGATGGTCATCCAGCCGCGCAGCAACGAGTGCCATGTCTTGCGAAGGGCCTGTCGATACAAATCGAAGGCCGCCGCCAGCTGATTGCTCATGGCTGACAATAATCCGGCCCCTTACGGAGGGTCAAGGCAAGGAAGCTGCCAAGTTGACTTTCGAGGCCTCGGTGATTATGTCGGTACATGCAGAAGAATCCGTAGAATTAACGAGGTGCCGCATGGATATGAACCAGATGACGATCAAACTTCAGGAAGCCCTCCAAACGGCTTCCTCGCACGCGATGCGCCGGAGCCACCAGGGCATGGACGTGGAGCACCTGCTGCTCGCCTTTCTCGAGCAGGAAGGAGGCATTGCTCCCTCCCTGTTCGAACAGGCCGGCATTTCCCTGCCCGTCCTGCGCCAGGCCGCGGAGCAAGCCCTCAACAAGTTGCCTCAGGTGCAAGGCGCAGGCGGAGGGCCTGGTCAATTGCACCTCACCTCGCGTCTCACCCACATACTGGGGAAGGCCGAAGAGGAGCAGCGTTCGCTCAAGGATGATTTTCTCAGCGTCGAGCATGTCCTGTTGGCGATGGTGCAGGAAGGCGGGATCTTCAAGAAGCTCGGCTTGTCCAGAGACAAAATGTTGGGAGCGTTACAGCAAGTCCGCGGCCATCAACGGGTGACGTCGCAAGATCCGGAAGGCACCTATCAGTCGCTGGAGAAATACGGCCGCGACCTGACCAAGCTCGCCGGCCAGGGAAAACTCGATCCGGTGATCGGCCGGGACGATGAAATCCGGCGTGTCATTCAAATCCTGTCCAGGCGGACCAAGAACAACCCCGTATTGATCGGCGAACCCGGAGTCGGCAAGACGGCGATCGTCGAAGGTTTGGCCATCCGCATCGTGAAGGGAGACGTCCCCGAGGGCCTGAAACAGAAACGGGTTGTGGCGCTCGACATGGGTGCGCTTGTCGCGGGTGCGAAGTTCCGCGGGGAGTTCGAAGAGCGGTTGAAAGCCGTGCTCAAGGAGATTCAAGCGTCGCAAGGACAAGTGCTGCTCTTCATCGATGAATTGCATACTGTGGTCGGCGCCGGTGCTGCGGAAGGGGCGATGGACGCCGCTAATCTGTTGAAACCCATGCTCGCCAGGGGGGAATTGCATTTGATCGGCGCGACCACGCTCGATGAATACCGCAAGCACATTGAAAAGGACGCGGCCTTGGAGCGGCGCTTCCAGACGGTGTTCGTCGACCAGCCCTCGGTCGAAAACACGATTTCAATTCTTCGCGGTTTGAAAGAACGCTACGAAGTCCATCACGGAGTCCGGATCAAGGATGCGGCGCTCGTCGCCGCGGCCAAGTTATCACACCGCTATATCGCCGACCGGTTCCTACCCGACAAAGCCATTGATCTGATGGATGAGGCGGCGGCGCGTCTGCGCACGGAGATCGACAGCTTGCCGGCCGAATTGGACGAGGTGTCTCGTAAGGTGCTGCAGCTCGAAATCGAGCGGGAAGCTCTGAAGAAGGAGAAGGACCAGGTGAGCCAGGCCCGGCTCGAACGGCTCGAGAAGGAATTGGCCGAAAAGCAACGCGATCTCCAGGCGCTCAAAACCCGCTGGGATTCCGAAAAGGCGTCGGTCGCGAGGCTCAGGAAAACCCGTGAGGCGATCGAAGAGGTGAAGCTGGCGATCGAGAAGGCGGAACGGGCGTATGACCTGAACCGGGTCGCGGAGCTGCGCTACGGCGAATTGCCTCGTCTCGAACGTGAACTCACGATCGAGCAGCAGCAGCTCGGAAAAAAGCAGGGGGAAACGCGGTTGCTCAAGGAGGAAGTGGACGAGGACGATATTGCCGCCATCGTGAGCCGCTGGACAGGCATTCCCGTGTCCCGTCTGATGGAGGGCGAAACGGAGAAGCTGCTCAAATTGGAAGAGCTGCTCCATCAACGCGTGGTCGGCCAGGACGAGGCCGTGCGCGCCGTGGCTGATGCCGTGCTCCGGGCACGATCGGGCATCAAGGATCCGAACAAGCCGATCGGCTCATTCCTCTTTTTGGGTCCCACCGGAGTCGGCAAAACCGAGCTCGCCAGGGCGCTTGCTGCCACGCTCTTTGACGATGAAGCCAACATGATCCGGATCGACATGTCCGAATACATGGAAAAGCACACGGTTGCCCGGCTCATCGGCGCGCCGCCCGGCTACGTCGGCTATGAAGAAGGCGGACAGCTGACGGAGGCGGTGCGGCGGCGTCCGTTCTCGGTCATTCTGTTCGATGAAATCGAGAAGGCCCATCACGACGTGTTCAATGTGCTCTTACAAGTCTTGGACGACGGGCGGCTGACCGATTCACAGGGACGGACGGTCGATTTCAAGAACACCGTGCTGATCATGACTTCCAACATCGGGAGTCCGCAGATCCTCGAGGCGCAACAGAAAGGGTCCGGTTACGAGGACGTCCGCTCGGTCGTGATGGCCGAATTGCGGCGTCATTTCCGGCCGGAGTTTCTCAACCGCGTGGATGAGACGGTCGTGTTCCATCCGCTGGAGACCGGACAACTTACCAAGATCGTCGAAATTCAATTGGAGCGGCTGCGGACGCGTCTTGCCGAGCGGCGCATCACCCTCACGGTTTCGCCCGCGGCGCTTCGCCGCCTCGCGGAGCGCGGCTACGACCCTGTGTATGGGGCGCGGCCCTTGAAGCGACTCATTCAGCAGGAGATCGAAACGCCGATCGCGAGACAGCTCGTGAAGGGGGAATTGAAGGATGGCGACACGGCGATGGTCGACATGAAACAAGACGGGCTGGTCATCGTGCCCACGGTGACCAAGCCCTGACTCTCACCCACCCACCCTGGATACAAGTTCTCACCCGCCCGCCCCCCGATTGCTGTGCAATTGTTCACACGAGACGCGCCTTTCACGGGGGGTCACCCGATCTTCACCGATCCTCCCTGCACGTTCTCCGTCGCGCCGCTGGAGCGCTGCTTGTCGACCTTCCACTCTGTCGAAGAGACTTCGAGGAGATGGCCCTTCACGGTGTGAAACCCGCCTTTCGTGAAGGCTACGAGATCCGGCTTCTTGACTTCCATTTGCAGGACGACGTTCTTGGATTCCACGTGGGTGAGAATCACTCGGGCTGGCGCTTTTTCGACCTCATAGGCGCGCCGCTCGTTGAACATGAGCGTGCTGTCCACCAGTTTCGCGGTCATTTTTCCATTGGCGTCGAACACGGCGAAGTTGATCAGCAGGGCGTTGGGCTTGAGCGCCACCTGTATTTGAGGCACGCCCTCGATCTCGATCGTCCCGTCGGTGTTCTGATACAGGTTTGAGCCGACTTGCAAATCCATCATGACTCCTTCTCTTGACTAGGGCGGCGCCAGACTAGGATTTCTTGATGCGGTCCAGAATGAGTGCGACGCAGCCGCCGAGCAATCCTCCGCCGACGATCGTCGTGACCAGTTCCATCAGCTTCAACTCCCACACGGACCCCTGCGCTTGCATGACTTCCCTCATGCCGCCCTGCAGCATGATGACGGCGAGCGCCATCGTCGCTCCGACGAGGAACCACCAGACGAACACTTTCACGGTCGCGGCCACGGCGTTCCTCAGAAGTCGGCACGGCGGTCCAGGCTGCGATACTGGATCGCTTCAGCCACATGCAGAGCCTCGATCCGCTCCGAAACGGCCAAATCGGCGATGGTTCGCGCGACGCGCAAGATGCGGCCATGCGCTCGAGCGGAGAGACCCAGCCTGACCATCGACTGTTCCAGGAGTTCTTGACCCCGTGCGTCAAGCCCACAATACCGCTTCACGAGCCGCGGCTTCAACTGGGCGTTCGTGAAAATGCCGTCCGCGTGGTATCGCCGGGCTTGCCGTTCCCTGGCTTCCATGACCCTGGCGCGGATGCTGGCCGACCCTTCCGGCGCGGTCCCCTCCTCGCGCAGGTCGCGTACGGGAACCGGGGGGACTTCCAGATGGATGTCGATACGGTCTTGCAGTGGGCCGGAGAGTCTCGCACGATACTTTCTGATTTGATGCGGCGTACAGGCGCATTCCCTCGTGCGATCCCCGTAGTAGCCGCAGGGGCAGGGGTTCATCGCCGCGATCAGCATGAAACGTGCGGGATAGCGAAGCGATCCACTGACCCTCGTGAGGGTGACCGTGCCGTCTTCCAGCGGTTGCCTAAGGCCGTCAAGAACCGGGCGGCGGAATTCCGGCGATTCGTCGAGGAACAGAACGCCGTTATGGGCCAGCGACACCTCGCCCGGACGCGGGACTGCGCCTCCTCCGATGAGCCCTGCGTCCGAAATGCTGTGGTGCGGTGACCGGAACGGCCGAAGGGTGAGCATCGGCCGGTCGGCCGGCAATTGCGCGGCGATGCTGTGGACGCGCGTGGTCTCAATGGCCTCCTGCGGCGTCATCAGGGGAAGAATCGTCGGCAGCCGCTTCGCCAGCATCGTCTTGCCGGATCCCGGCGGTCCAACCATCAGCAGATTGTGTCCGCCTGCCGCGGCGATCTCTAACGCCCGTTTGGCGTGCTCCTGTCCCCTCACATCGCCGTAATCCTCGTCTTGAGCCGGGCGGTCGGCGAAAACCCGTTCGCGGTCCGTCTGCTGCGGTTCCAGACGCAGCTCGCCTCGGAGGAAACCGACCGCTTCCGGCAGGCTGTGGAGAGCGTAGACGGCGACGCCTTCGATCATGGCGGCTTCCGCGCCGCTTTTCGCCGGCAGCAAGAGATCGTATGTTTTCCGGCAGGCCAAGCCGATCGAGAGGGCCCCTGAGACCGGTTTGATTTGGCCGTCAAGCGACAGTTCGCCGACGAGCACGCGATGCGTGAGACTGTCCGGCGCGATCACCTCTTCGGCCACCAGGATGCCGATGGCGATTGCGAGATCCAGTCCCGCGCCTTCCTTCTTGATATCGGCGGGCGCGAGGTTCACGGTAATTTTCTTCGCCGGAAAATGAAAGCCCGTGTTCTTGAGCGCGGAACGAACGCGATCCCGGCTTTCTCGCACCGTCGCGTCCGGCAGACCGACGACGGAAAATTGCGGAAGCCCGCCCGCGATGTCGACTTCCACGTCGATGAGGTGGGCGTCGAGTCCGACCAGCGCGACGCTTCGCACTTTCGCCAGCATGAGGACTCCTCGGTTGAATGAGAATAGGAAGAATTATAGGAACCGAGTTCATATGGATTCAACAAAAACGCGCTCCAGCATTGGGAAAATGCTTCCATTTCACAGCGCAATCATGTGGTCGCTTGCAGCTGGTGCCCTTCTCTGCCCTTCGGTATAATCGCGCATGCCTCGGGCCGGCCAGTTGTGGATGATTGTCGTGGTGCTCTCATGCTTGGCGATGCCCGCGCCGGTGCAGTCGCAGGGGCGTACGCCCTCAGGACCGGTCGGAGCTTCCATGGCGTTGTTGGCCACGCTGCAGGAAGCTGGCATCCTCCCGCCTGAGGGCACTCCTGCCGCGAACCGGGTCATTCAAGTCGTCATTCAATTTCAAAGTCTGTTTATGAAAAGCACGGATGCGTCAGTGCGAGCGTTCATCGATCAGGCGTTCGAGCGCAGATCTATGGCTCGCCCACAGGACCTAGGCGCTCAGTTGCGCAGCGGCGGGTGGACGTCCGAGATCGTCGAGGCGCTCTGCGACGACTATGGGGCGCGCTCTGATGAGGCGCGCGCGCCGCTGGCGGGAGCATTTGCTCGCGTCAACATGCGGCCGGATGATTTCGAATTGTTGTGCGATCTCTATGCGCAGGCCCGGGCGGCATTCGACCGGCAGGGCCGCGATATTCATCGGATTTTTGCCGAGCACAGGCGCAGCATGCCGGGCGGGAAACGGTTTGACCGAAAGGAGAGACTCGATGGCGACGAAAGCTTACATACTCATCAAGGTCAAGACGGGCCGGACCAAGGACGTGCTTCAGGCATTGAAAAAGCTCACTGGAGTTGAACAGGCCCATTCCTGTTTCGGTCAGCCGGACATCTTTCTGTTCATCAGCACCAACGATGAACGATCCTTGTCCGACGTGGTGATCACGAAGATTCACCAGATCGAAGGCGTCGAAGAGACGGACACGCACATCGTGGCGGACACATAATCACGCGAATGAAGACGTTTCACTGCCGGGCTCGCATCGTACGACGGCGCCGTTTCGAGCCGCCGAGCGGTAGCAGGCATCGGCCGCCTCGACGGCAAGGCACCCGTCGAGGCCGGTGACGGGCGGCTCGGTGTCGGTGCGGACCGCTCGGGCAAACGCTTGCAGCGTCGAGAGGATCGTGGGATGCGGCTCAAGTGCCCACGATTGCACTGTGCCGTCCGTGGCGGTTCTGGTCAGTTTTCGTGTCACCCAATCCGCGGTGATCCGACCGTTCGTCCCGATCCATTCGGCCCGTCCTTGTCGTTGAGTCTCCACCCGCGCAACGTCGAGTCTGCAGAGGATTCCGGCCGACGTCCGGACCCGTGCCTCCGCCCGGGTCTCGGGCCCGGAGCCAGGCGGGGGCGACATCGTGCATTCGACCTCGCGAATTTCTTCCTGCGTCAAAAAGCGGATCAAATCCAATAGATGAATGCCGATCTCGAGCAGGGCACCGAGCGCCAGCGGCCCCTGTGCGCCGAGACTCGTATTGGCCTTGGTCTCAATATGACTGATCAGCGTGGCTGCGCGCAGTGGTCCGATGGTGCCGAGCTGCTCGCGCAAGAGCAAGATGGTCGAGTCGAATCGCATCGTCTGAGCCGTCATCAAGGGCACACGGTTGTGCTCGGCGGCTTCGACCATTGCGCGCGCTTCCCGGCCGTTCACCGCGAGTGGTTTTTCGACGAGGACCGCCTTGCCGGCGCGGACCGCAGCCAGGCAGATTGCATGACACAGCGACGGCGGCGTCACGATGACGACGGCTTCGACACGGGAATCGGCGATCATCGCGCGGTAGTCGTCGTAGACGGGAACGTTGGTACCCGGGTAAGAGTCGCCGCCGCTCTTCCGGCAGACGGCCGCGAGCGCCGCTTCGGGCAGATCGTGGAGTAGGTGCTGCACGTATCGGCTGCCATGTCGGCCGACGCCGACGAGACCGATCCCGAGAGCTGTGGACGACCTGTTGTTCATCGGTCGAGGGTGCATGCCACGCGTGG
>JBKPKC010000056.1:0-7192 GCA_046765595.1 Nitrospirota bacterium | reverse complement strand
GCATACACCAGCAGAAAATAGCGGCTGTCCGGGGTGAGGCGGAACGGCGGCTGGACCCCGCTGTTGGTTTCGGAATCAAAATCGTTGATCAAGTACTCGAACCCCTGCCGGTCCAACAGATCCAGGATGTTGTGCAGCGTCCTGGGCAAGCCCGGTAGATGGTGATATTCGATGACCATTTCGTTGACGAGCCGCAGACGTTCGCCGCTGTCGGCCAGCGCTTCCCATTCCGCCCCCTCGATGTTGATTTTCAGAAAATCGACCGGGGCGGTGAGATAGCTCGATAGCCGCACACAGGGCACGCGGTGCGTGGTCCAGCCCTCTTCCAACGGCGCCGTCTCCGAGGCCAAGTTGCTGGCATACTTGCCGTCGGAATGGAACGTCAGCGACCCTTCGCGTCCGCACACCGCCGCTTGCACCAATTCGACGTCAATCCCGTGCCTGGCCATATTGTCCTGGAGGTACCCAAAGACAGACGGATCGGGCTCGAACGTGGTGATGCGCGCGCCGGGATAGAGGAGTTTGTAGTACAGCACCGACATGCCGATATTTCCGCCGCAATCGAGAATGACCGGCGCCGCGGAGGCCGTCTCGAAACGGTAGATGTGGTTGACGAAAATATCCTTGTACTGCATGAAGAAGTTGGGCCCGTCGTTGATGCGCACCAGGTAAGGGCCGCAGGGCAGCAGCATCCCGGGGCTGGCTTTGAACGAACGGGTCCGGACGCCGTCGAGGTGCCATTGGTCCTTCCACCCGCTCAGATCCCGTTCGATCCGGCGCAGCGCCGGCTTCATGCCCTCAGGCACCAGAGCTTTCAGCATCGATCGCATGTCAGGCCGCCATCCGTTTGTGGGTGATGTCAACGAGCTCCTGCATCCGGATCCTATACGTATGATCGCGCAGAGTCCGGGTCTGTCCCGCCCGTGCCACCGTACGCCGCTCGTCGTCATGGTCCAGGTAATGGCGGATGAGCTGGGCGCAATCCTCTGCCGTCCGGTAGGCCTCCACTTCCCGGCCGAGTGTGAACAGGTCTTGTAAATTCGCTTTCCAATCGGTCACCAGCATCGCGCCCGCGCCCGTCGCTTCGAACAGGCGGCAGTTGTTGGCATACGGCGCCACGTCCCCGTGATGGTTCAGTGTGATCCGCGAGCGGAGCAGCACATCGTACATCTCGCCTCCCCACACGATGCCCATATGCCGACGGCGTAGAGGCGACGTGCGTTCAAGAAGATCGACGCCCGGCCCCCAGATCTTGAGTTCTGGCACCAACAGGCAGAGTTGCTCGAGCCACTCGATCCGGCTCCTATGCACGGCGGACAGACTGCCGATGAACGTCACTGGATACGTGCGGTCCGGTGGTGCCTGCTGCGGAAGCACTTCCGGGTCAAATCCCAGCCGGTGCAGCACGGCCGGAATGCCTTTGCGCTGAAAGAATTCCACGGTCGGAGGAAACGACGAGACGACGAGATCGTAGCCGCTGTAGTCGCCGTCCTCAGGCAGGGCCGTCGCCGCATGCTGGCCGATCACCAACCGGACCCAGGGCTTGATCCTGTGCATCCAGCGGCTGTTGATGCCGTCCATTGCCTGGTTCAGGAAGACGTCGGGCCGATGCTGCTTGACCTGCGCGGCCATAATGCGGCACCCCTCGTCGTCCTCGCGGAACCACGGCGACAGTATCGGACGCATCCGTCGAAGGATGGGACGGTCGGTCGCCTGCCAGAGCCGGTCGCGGCACCGGTCCAATGCGCTTCGCTTGAGAAGTTCGACTGGACCGGACGCTTTCACCCAGGCGCCCTGCAGAGAGAGATTGTTCACGTACACATCATGCGCCTCATGTCCGAGCGCCCGCAGATTTCGCGAGTAGAAGTCGGCGACGCCGAAGCGGCTCGCGTACCGGACCTCGAGCTGTTGCTCATACGATTGCTCCGACAACCCCGGATGACGCGCATAGAGGCCGTCCAAGAATTCCACGTAGTCGGTGTTGGCAATGAGAAATTTCATGACGCCCTGACGGTTCGATGTCCCCTCAGCCACAAGCGGCTGCAGGCCTGAAGAGGAAATCCGATCGTCGTTTTACCGACCGTATCCAACAAGAGCCCCACCCCATGGGACAGCGTGTTTCTCCATTTGTACCCGGGTTCGGAACAGAGCCAGACATAGGTGAGGTAGTAGCGAAGATTGGCCGTGGATTTCCGCGAGCACAGCAGCCGCACACATTCCGCCAATGAAATTCGCGGCCGGTCCGGAGGACAGAGCCCCGTGATCCGGAGTTTGGCAAAGACCTTGGCGCGGTGGGAGACGGCCAATGTAAAGCCCGCCCGCCTGGCCCTGATGCTGAACTCGTAGTCGGCACCGTAATGCGGCAGCCGGCGGCGATCAAACGTGCCGATGCGTTGAAACACTTCAATCGGCACCAGCGTGCCGCGTCCCGGCAGGACATCGACCTGATCGTCATAGTCGGAGCGCCGAATCGCCGACAAGTCGGTCTGTTCCGTGATGCGAAGGCGGTGATTCAACCGAAGACCCGCGACCATGCGATCCCGGCGTTCATCGTCCACCATGGTCGATCCCACCATGGCACGGCCCAACCGCTTGCTGCAGGCGACGAGGGCTGCGACATATTCCTCATCGATTGAGACGTCGTTGTTGAGGAGCAGGACGAAATCCTCGCGCTGCGCCCTCTCCATGATGTCAGTCACACCCAGAACATTGGCGCCCGTCCACCAGAGCCGGCCATCCCCTTCAAGCACCTTGACGCGGGGAAACCGCCGGCGCACTTCCTCGCTGGTCCCGTCCGTCGACCCGTCATCGACCAGCAACACATCGAGATCGACATTCCGTTGACGGTCCACACACGCGAGGACTTCGAGGACTTCCGGCTTGTTGTTGTGTGCAGGAATCACCACGTGGACCATAGCCGCCCTATCTGAACGACCACTGCCCGGCCGTCGAACCGTCCGTCGTGACATGGGGCCTTCGCACCGGCACGTGAACCCCCATTCCCGCCAGCAGGCGGCCGCCCTCAAGGGCGACGGGACCCAGCCCCTCGACCATCCAGCAGCGGTAATCGGCAAATACTTTCCGCTGCTCGAAGGCTGATCGCAGCAAGCGGCGAATAGCCGTCACCCCCGTGCGGAGACGCGACAGGCGCTCTCGCCAGGATGCGGGCGCATCCAGCCGGCAGGCGATCTGTCCGGCGACGAACCAGCGGCTCAAATGATAGCGAGGCGTCATCTTGTGCCGGCTCACAGCGTGATAGACGATCATGTCGGGGGCGTACAGGAACACGGCTTGATCACCCAGGCGGTCCCAAATCTTGTTGAACAGGACGGTTTCTTCTCCCATCGACACCCGCTCTCCGCGCATGCCCACGCCGACGTCGAATCCACCTACCGCCAGGAGAATCTCTTTTGAAAAGATCATGTTGGACCCCGAGAACGACTCTCGATGCCGCAACCGCCGAGCGTCGGGTCCCCAGGACCTGACTTCATAGTCATCCTTGTACCAAGACGGTTTCGGGCTGACGTACCACGGACGAATCTGTCCCCCCACGGCGACCGGAGCCGGCCGGTTCTTCTCGAAAAGGGCCAGCGCCCGCTCGAGCCATCCGGCCTCGGCCTTGGCGTCATCGTCCATGAAGGCGACATAGCGTCCCAGCGCTGCTTGCCATCCCCTGTTTCTCGCGTATCCCAATCCCAATGCCGGCTCGTCGAGCAGGCGAATGCAGCCCTGCGCTGCCTTTCCTTGATAGTTCTGAACCACCGCCGCGGTCTCGTCCGTCGAGCAATTGTTGACGACGATGACTTCGTACATCGCGCGGTCCAGCGTTTGACCGATGAGACTGTCCAATGCCTGCCCCAGCGACGCCGCCCGATTGTGCGTACAGACCACCACGGAGATCGTCGGTGTTATGCTCATGTTCCGTTCCAACAGCCGTTCCGGCCGCGCTCACAAGCCGAACCGCTCCAGCCCCCGCCATGCCAGGCCGCGAAGGTTCTCCGTCCAGCCAAGACTGAGCGCGCTGCTCAATGGAGAATTCCAAAACCGCCGTCCCAGCTTTGGCTGCACCGACCGGCAAATTTCCATCCACCGCTCCCCGACCACAATGGAGAATTCCGGTTCCGGATACCTGGCACTGACACGGTTCACGCGCCGGAGCAGGGACAGCCAGTCTTCTGCGTCTCGAAGAAACGCCTCGGTCCGCGGCCAGGACCAGGTACTGACGGCCTCATGCAGGGCGAACTGCCCCTCGGTCGGAGTGAGGCCGAGCGCCTCCAACTGCCGCCGCCTGATGGCGCCGGCCCAACGCTGTTGGGCGCCGGCATTGCGGCGGCCGACCTGGCCGGCATGCAGCCGACGGACCAACAGGACGTCCGGAAGGTTGCCGAGCGACAATTCGCCGACAGCACGGCACCACAAGTCATAATCTTGAGCACAGGGATAGGCAGAATCATAGGACAATCGCGCTTTGTGCAGACGGACGTGATCGAACATCACGGTCGGATGGGCCATCGCGCAGTCAAACAAGAGGCGTGCGTGAATGGTCCGGTGGGACGTCGGATACTCCCACCGCTGACTCACACCCTCTCCCGACACCTCCACCCACGTTCCGCAGGCGCCGATGTGGGGATGGGTCTGCATAAAGGCGACCTGACGGGCCAACCGCTCCGGCAGGCTGACGTCGTCGGCGTCCATCCGTGCAATGTAGCGGCCCGAAGCCAGCGCGAATCCCTCGTTGAGACGGACGGTCAGGCCGGCGTTGTCCGTGTGCCTGACCACACGCAGCCGCCGGTCGCGGTACGAGGTCATGATGTCCAGGCTCTCGTCGGTCGATCCGTCATCGATCACGATGAATTCAAAATCGATATGGGTCTGACTCAATATGCTCTCCATTGCCGGCTGGAGGAAAAGGCCACCGTTATAGACGGACATGACGACGGACACATTGGGTTTCATGCCGCACGCACCTCCGCCCAGATTTCGCCCCAGCGGACTTCCTGATGCACGATCCGGCATCCGGCCTGGCTGATTTCGTCGGCGAAGGACTCGAGCGTGTATTCCGTTTCATGGGTCGTATCCAGCCGCCATTCCACACCGAGTTCACGTTTGAGCGGCACTTGCCAATCCCGCTCGAAGAGAGGCACGCGGATCAGCATCTTCGAAGGCTGAGCCGCCTTCAGGAGCTGTCGGAGGAAGTGCGGCCGTTCGGAAAGATGCTCGAGGATGTTGGACAGGACGACGACGTCGAACCGGGCGTCCTGACTTTCGCGTACACCGTCCTGTACGCGATATTCTACGCGTGGATGACGGTATCGTTTGCGCGCGGTCTCAATGTTTTCGGCGCTCAGATCCACGCCCACGACCCACGCCCCGGACCGATCCGCCAGATCGAATGCCACGGCCCCGATGCCGCAGCCCACATCCAGCACACGCTCGTCCCGCCGGACCCTGCTGATGAAGAAGTCGTGGTACCGCGTATGGCGATGTTTGGTATGGGTTCCGCCGCCATACTCGACCGATTTGCGTCCGAGGACCGGATAGAGCGCTGCCTGTATGCGGAACAACAGGCGCAAGGCGTCCTCGGCAGGAAGCGAGCACGCCCGCCGGGTCAGCAGTGTGACGACGAGCGACTCCAGGTGCGCCGTGTGAAGCCGGTGTGCAGTGCGTTCGATACACCAGCCGATCCATCGTTGGATGTCCAGGCCGACCATGAGCGTCACATTATCCGGCTGAATAGCGGGAGCGCGAAGACCTTCCGTCCGACATAGCCCGCTCCCTGTTGTGTGAGGTGCCCGCCGTCGGGGGAAATCAATTTTCCCTCGTCCGTGAAAATGGGACATGTCGTCGCTCCCTCCCCGCAAAGCACACCGAGCACATCGACAAAGTTGTAGTCGTGCAGCCCTTGCCTCATTCGTTCATTGATCGCGAGAAGACTCTCGTCTATCTGGTTCTTGAGCCTCACGCGTTGCTGAACGGTGGTCCCGACGTACGCATAGGGCTGGATTTTTCCAAAATGCTTATGGCCGAACACGATGAGTATGGTTCCTTCCTGAAGCGCAAGCCGCTCAATCGTCCCGGGCAATCTGTCGACGGCCCAGTCTTTCCAGCGGGAAGCCAGGATCACCACCTGTGCCTGTGACGCGAGCCGCTTCAGCGGCGTCGCAAAATCGTCGCTGCAGAGTTGCTCGTCGCCTTTCTCGATGTATCGCGAGATGTCCTCCTCGCCCAAGTAGATTTGGCATCGATACGGGATGTACAGCGTTCGTATCTCGTAGCCGCGAAAAGCGCCGGCCTCAGCCACCATGTTGACCACATCCATAGAAAAACTGTCGCCAATGATGGCCAATCGTCTCGCCGTATTCCCGACGAACCCTTTGTTGCCTCGCCATAACCCGTGCCGCTCATTGATGTAAGCCGTGCTGGCGACCGGCGAGACGAACAATTCGAGATCACTCGGCACAAACCTTTCCGGGTATCCGGCGTGTGTGACACCCAACAATCCGACCGTCATCATCGAACCGCCCAGGGCCATTCCTGAAATGAACACCGTGGTTCGACTGAGCGTATCCTTCGCTCTGAACGGACGCTCGACGATTCGCCAGCTCACGTATCCAAGCCCGATCGCCCCTGCAATGAGCAGCGCCAAAAGCCCCTCACTGGGCTCTCCGGCAGTGCGCAAGCGTGCAAAGGCCAATAACGGCTGATGCCACAAGTACGTGCTGTAGCTGATCAGTCCGATGCCGACGAAGACCTTGTGGGCGAGCAACCTGCCGACGGCGGTCTGCGGCGTGGCGAACAGGATGATCGAAGCGGCCCCGATGGTCGGCGACAGCGCGTAGCGGCTCGGGAATGGCGTACCTTTGTCGAACGCTCCAATCGCATACATGATCAGCGCCAATCCGAGCGCAGAACCTATTTGCTGCATGCGGATCGGGAAATCACTTCCCTGTCTCGACCGCTGGTAGAACGCGACGAACGCTCCGATCAACAATTCCCAGAGGCGGCCGGTCGTCTCATAATAGCTCTGTTCGTGGCCGGCTCCAGCCTGCCAGTCGGCAAAGGTCAGGCTCGCCAACCCGGCGACTCCGAGGATCGCCAACTGCCAAGGTTTTCTAAGACGGGAAGATATGAGCAGCAACGGCCATACCAGATAGTATTGCTCTTCTACCGCCAAGCTCCATGTGTGCAAGAG
>JBKPKC010000055.1:0-9168 GCA_046765595.1 Nitrospirota bacterium | reverse complement strand
GATTCATGTCGGTCAGATTGACGCGCTGCAACGGCGGAAGCGTCGGATCGACTTGGCCTGGGGCGAGCTGGCTCAGGACGGGAGCAAAGGGATCTCGGCGCCCGGCTGGATCGTAGCCGCCGACGGGAGGCAGAGGAGCGCCGGGTACGGCTTCCGCCGCGCCGGACATTGGAAGAGAAGGAGGCGCCAGGGAGGCCTGCGGCGCCTCTGTGGGTAGCTCCGCGGGGGCGGGGACTCTCACCGATTCCTGCCGAAGAGGCGCGACCTGCCTGAGATGGGATGCGAGGCCCGGCTCGCTGAAGGCGGGCGTTCCCACGACCTGGACGAGCAAGCCGCCGAACAGCGCCGCGCTCAACAGTCTGTGACTCATCTGGATCACGAGCATCCGTCCTTCTTTGAAATGTCCTGCCGCGTCTTACGCCGCGGCGTTATTTGGGCGCTCCCCCGGCGGCGGGCGGCGCCGCAGCGACCTTGATATCTTGGGGTGCCGCATAGGCCACAAGATCAAAGATCGTCTGCGTCACGACGCGGCCCTTTTCGGTTTTCGGCATGCCCATCTTCAGATTCGACACCGTCACGATCCTGGGCAAGGCGTTGATGCGATCGAAGAACAACGCCGCCGTATGGTAGCCGCCGGCCACTTCCACGTTAACCGGCAGCCGCACGAACAATTTGGACGGATCTTCGCTTTTCGCGCCGGGCTTCCAGAGCTTGATGTCCAAGCCGAGCCGGATGCCAAGATCCGACACCTGCTTGAGCAGCATCACCGCTTCTTCCTCCGGCGGCAGGCGCTCTTTTTTCTTTGCCAATTCAATTTCCAGCTGCTTGTTGGCGGCGATCAGCTCGTCCAGGTGCTTCACCTTGATCGTCAGCGTCTGGATCTCCGTATCGAGTTTGCCGATTTCGCCTTGCAGGTTCGCGATCTCCATCGATTTCGGTTCGACGACGTAGTAATAAAACATGACGACGATGCCGGCCAGGATGAGCACGACAAAGGCGAGCTTCTGCATGAGCGGAATCGTGCGTAGGACTTCGAGATTCATCGCCGGCAGCTTCATGCGCGCTATCCTTTCAGGCGAAATCCCAGCTTGAACTGAAACAGACTGATCTGGCTTTCGACGGCCGCCCGGCTTTCCTGCAGATTAATGTCGGTAAAGTAGTCGGTGCGGCGCAAGTTGTTGACGAACTCGACGACGTCGTCGTTGGTGAGGGCGCGTCCTTCGAGGTCGATGCCCTGTCCCGTGACGCCCACCCTCACCAGCCAAAGCTTCAAGGGTTCGAGACTGTGGCTCACATGGTCCATGACCTTGACGGGGCCGACCCGCGACTTCTCCAATTGATCGATAATCCGGTTCTTGTCCTCAAGCTGCCTCTTGCGGGCTTCGAAATCGGAGACTTGCTTGACCTGCTCCGTCAGCTGCGCCACCTGCTTCTCTTTGTCGGCTTTTTCGGTCTGGCGAGCCGCGATCTCGTCATCCAGGGACACCGAATACCACCAGCAGCCGCTCAACGTGATGGCCAATAACCCGGCGGCAAGGAGCACCTGCGCCCGGACATCGTATTGCGGTTTGGCCGGCCGGCCTTTCGGGCCCGTCGACAGTAGATTGATGCGAATCATCGGTCGCCTACCGATCTGAGGGCCAATCCGACCCCCACGGACGCCATTGGGGCCAGATCGGCCAGCGTCGCTTGGTCAAAATCGCTTCCGGACGTATCGACCTCCGCAAACGGATTCGCGATTTCCACGACCGCCTGCATGCGGTCCCGCAATTGCTTGACGAGGCCGGCGATTTGCGCGCCGCCGCCGCACAACAACACCTGCTGCACGTCGCCTTCTGTCACCGTCGACTTGAAGTAGTCGATGGTCCTCGCGATTTCAGACGCCACCTCGGCATTGACGCTCTCAATCACGCCCTGGGCCGCCGCGGCTTGATTGCTGCCGGACGTCTTGCCGCCCTTCTTGATCGCCTCGGCCTCCTCGTACGAGAGTCCCAGCTCGCGCTGAATCGATTCCGTGTAGCGGTTGCCGCCGATGGGGATATCGCGCGTAAACAGCGAGGTGCCTTTCGAGATGATGTTGATGTTCATGACGCTGGCGCCCATGTTGACGAGGGCGGTGGTTTCCTCCTGGGACATCGGATAATTGATCGCGTGCATGTTTTCGATCGCAAACGCGTCGACATCCATGACCATTGGAAACAGCCCGGCGCCCTTGACGAGCTCCGTCAGCTCGTTGATCTTGTCCTTTTTCGCCGCGACGAGGATGACCGACATCTCGCCCTCTGCGGAAGCGTCGCCTTCCGCCGGCGGCAGCACGTGGAAATCGATGTTCACTTCGTTGATGTCGAACGGAATGTATTGTTCGGCGGCCAGCTTCACCTGGCCTTCCAACTCATCATCGGGCATCGGCGGGAGGCTAATTTTCTTGATGATGACCGCATGGCCAGAAATCGACACCGCCACCTGCTTGACCTTGACGTTCAACTCATCGAAGAGCTCTTTGATGGCCGACACGACGCGTCCTTCGTCCATCACGGTCCCGTCGACGATCACTTCGGGTTCGAGAGGCTTGAATCCGAACTTTTGCAGGACGTACCGTCCGCGGTTTTCCTTGAGCTGAACGAGCTTGATGCCGCTCGACCCGATGTCGAGACCCACCAATTGACGCTTCGGAGTCAGCAGCGAGAAAATGTCGGTATCGACGAGGCTTTTTAGGGAATTCAGCATACGTGCCTCAGACTGTACATGACTTCATTCACAGCGCAAATCATTTTGCATTTTTCCGACATCCGGCGGTCCCGACACGCACGAACGTGCTCAAAGGCGCTTGAATACAGTGTTTTCGATGGCGCACCCTCAGTATAGTTCGTGTCCTCCGCCTGTCAAGAAAGGAGGCGAACGCTGCCGGGTGCGGCTTGAGCTCTACGTAGTGCCGATGTCCTAGAGCACCGACGACGAGTTATTACTTGGTGAGATCGCGGTGAGACAGCGTGACATGATGCCCGGCCGACACAAAGTTTTCCTGAAGCCACTTGGCGATCACGACCGACCGGTGGCGCCCCCCCGTGCAGCCGATGCCGACATTGAGATAGCTTCGGCGCTCGCGCTCGAAGAGCGGAATGAGGAACGCAAAGAATTGCTCCAGCCGGTCCAGAAGTCCTTTGGCATCCGGATCCTCGAGCACATAGCTGCGGACCCGCGGATCCTCACCGGTGAGCGGTTTGAGATCGGGCACGAAGTAGGGGTTGCGCAGAAACCGCACGTCGAACAGCATATCGATGTCGTACGGCACACCGTACTTGTATCCGAACGTGATGAGCGAGATGGTGAGGCGGCGGGGCGCCTGCTCCTGGCTGAAGTGCCGGCTGAGAAGATCCCTCAGCTCGTGAACGCTGAGACTGGAGGTGTCGATGATGCGGTCGGCATGGGACCGAATGTCCGCCAACCGCTCCTTCTCGAACCGGACCCCTTCGAGCACCGGCAATTCAGGGAGCAATGGATGCGGCCGGCGTGACTCGGAGAAGCGCCGAACCAGCACGGCATCGCGGGCTTCCAGGAACAATAACTCCACCGAATGTCCGAGGTCTTTGATGCGTTGAAGGATCCCGGTGAGATCGGCGAAGAAGACCCGTTCCCGGATGTCGATGCCCAGGGCGACGTTTTTGATCTCCCCGCCCTGCTGATGACAGAGTTCGAAGAAGGTCGGCAGCAGCGCGGGCGGCAGATTATCGACGCAGAAGTAGCCGACATCCTCGAAACATTTTAGCGCGTGAGACTTTCCGGCCCCAGACAGACCGGTGATCACCACGAGCTTGAGTCCTGCCATTACGACCCCCCTCAGGGATCAATCAACACAACGTGACCGGTTTCCGAACGCCTGAGGATCTGCAGCTTGCCGGAGTCCGCGCAGGTAAAGAGCACCATCGCCCCCGGATCGGCCTCGAGCCGATTGCGCGCCTCGCTGCGCGACAGCACGGCGATCTTGGGACGGACGATCTTCAGGTCGTCGTGATCCGCTCCGGACGGCATGGGAACCGGCAACGCCCGCTTCGTCCGGCCCTTGTGCGCCACCCGACGCTCTTTGTATTTTCGAATCTGTCCATCGAGACGGTCCACCAGCTGGTCGACCGTGGCATACATCTCTCTCGTCGAGGTCTTCGCCTGGAACCGTGCCCCTTTGATCGAGCAGACAACTTCAGCCGTGTGCTGTAGTTTGGTCACACTCAACACGACCTCCAGGCGATCCAGGGGAAAATCGTAGCGCTCGAGCCGTTCAAACCGCGTGCGGATATAGCGCTTGAGCGCGGGCGTCACATCCATATGTCGGCCGGTGATTTTCATCCAGATGCTCCTTCGGCTGGAAATTCAGCAGCGTCTTGGCTACGGCTAGAAAAACCGCTTGCGTTGGGTGGCTGGCGGGATGTTCTCTTCGGCCCTGTACTTGGCGACCGTCCGTCGGGCGATTAAGACCTGGCTATCGCGCAATCGCGCGGCGATCTCCTCGTCTTTGAGGGGATGATTGGCATCCTCTTCCGCCACCATTTTCTTGATCATTTCCCGAACCGTGACCGACGACAGCATGTCGCTCGGCTGATCCGCCCGCTGCAGGCCGGCATTGAAAAAGAATTTGAGTTCCAGCATGCCTTGCGGGCAATACATATATTTATTGGCCGTCACACGGCTGATCGTGGACTCATGCATGCCGATGTCCTCGGCCACCTGCTTCAGCACGAGCGGTTTCAAGTAGTGGATGCCCTTTTCAAAGAACTGCTCCTGGAACTTGACGATGCTGGACACCACCTTGACGATGGTCTTGTTGCGCTGCTCGATGCTGCGGATCACCCATTGTGCCGCGCGGAGCTTTTCGTCCAGGTACGCCTTCGTTTCCGAGGATCCGCCCTCCCCCCCGGTCGCCATCATCTGCTTGTAATATGGGCTGATGCGCATCCGGGGCAACCCATCGTCGTTCAGCAGCACCACCCACTCACCTTCGTTCTTGACGACAAACACATCGGGCACGATCACATAATTCTGCGTGTTTGAAAACGGCCGTCCCGGCTTGGGCTCGAGTCCCTCGATGACCTTCGTCGCCTGGAACACTTCGGCCACCGTCACGTCAAGCGCTTTGGCAATCTTGGCGTACTGCTTCTTTTCCAAATCCTTCAGATGATGCAGCACGACCGATTCGACGATCGATCCCTTGAGCGCGCCCGGACGGGCGCCCAGCGACCCCATGGGACTTTTGCCCAAATGTCCGAGCTGCAGCATCAGACACTCCGGCAGATCTCTCGCCCCGACGCCGGTCGGATCGAACGTTTGGATGTCCCGCAGGACCGACTCCGCCTCGGCTTCGCTGAAGTCGGTCCCGGTGATGATTTCGGACATTGGCGTGCGCAGGTAGCCGTCGTCATCGAGATTGCCGATCAACAGCCGCCCGATCGCCTTGTTGCGTTCCGACAAGCCGGACATGGACAGCTGCCACAACAAGTGATCTTCGAGGGAGGCCGCTTTGGCGACGGTCTGTTCGTAGGAGGGAAACTCGTCCGAGGATGACGATTGGCCTTCCCCGCTGCCGGTGCGTCGATCGGTGCCGAAATATTCCTCCCATCCGGCTGCCGACACCTCGTCGGGACTGTCGCGTTCTTCGGGCGTCGAGGTTTCCGCCGTTTCCGGAGTTTCGGTCGGCGTCGAGGCGGATGCCGCCGCCTCCTCGGCCTGCTCCTCCGCGGTGGCCGACTCGTTCTCTTCGACCTCCTCGGGCAATTCGTCGAGCAGCGGGTTGTCCATCAGATGCTGCGCCAGACTTTGTTGGAGTTCCAGGCGCGACAACTGCAGCAGTTTGATCGCCTGCTGCAATTGCGGCGTCATGATCAACTTCTGACTGAGGCGAAGATCGAGACGAAGCTTCATCGGGTCAAACAGGTCCTTAGAGGGTGAATCGTTCTCCCAAATACACGGCGCGCGCCGTTTCGCTCTTTACGATCGTATCCGGAGTGCCGGCTTCGAGCACGAGGCCTTCGTTGATGATGTACGCGCGATCGGTGATCGACAGCGTCTCCTGCACGTTGTGATCCGTAATGAGGATGCCGATCCCTTTGCCTTTCAGCCTGATGATGATCTGTTGGATGTCGGCGACGGCAATCGGATCGATTCCGGCGAACGGTTCGTCGAGCAGCATGAACGTAGGATTCGTCGCCAAAGCACGGGTGATTTCCAGACGGCGTCGCTCGCCGCCGGAAAGGGCGTAGGCCATGCTGGTCCTGATGTGTCCGAGATCCAGTTCGTTGAGCAGGGCATCGACGCGTTCGGCCCGTTCTGCACGAGAGTAATCCAGCATCTCCAGAATTGCCAGAATATTGTCTTGCACGGACAGCCGGCGAAACACCGACGATTCTTGAGGGAGATATCCAATCCCGCTTCTGGCGCGCTTGAACATGGGCAGCGCCGTGATCGGCTCGCCGTTCAGCGTGATCGTCCCTTCATCCGGCGGCATCAAGCCGACGATCATGTCGAAAATCGTCGTCTTTCCCGCCCCGTTTGGTCCCAGCAATCCGACAACTTCGCCGGCCGCAACTTCCACAGAGACGCCCTTGACGACTTTTCTCGACCGAAAACTTTTGACCAGGCCCTCCGCTCGGAGGACCGCGCCGGACGTTCGAGCGCGGGCGACGCCATCCATTCCGAGTTCGACCCGCACAGCTTCGGTCACTTCGCCCCTCCCTCCGGTTCGATGCGCACATGAGAGCCGCCTTCGACGACGGTTCGGTCCTCCGCAAGAAACATCGTGATGCGCTTGCCGCTGACCCTCGTGCCTTTGTCCCAAGCGACCGGATCGCCGGTCAACACGATCTTGTCTTCGTCGCGGTAATAGACGGCCTTTTGACAGGTGGCATTGCCGGCATCGCGCTCGATTTTGACGCGCCCGGTCGCTTCGATTTGCGTGACCGCACGATTCGAGACCGTATCCGGACCTTTCGCCGGCGCAGCAGGGCCTTTGGCGGTTTTCGGTTCGGCCCCGGGCTCCTGGTTTCGGAAGGACACCACCATCCGGTCGGAGTAGACGACGAGGGTCCCTCGCGTCAGCACGACCGCGCCGTCGAAGACGGCCTGGCTCTCCTGATTCTTGAAGGTCATTTTCTGCGAAACGACCGTCGTGCCGAGCGTCTCGTCCGAGGCGCCGTTGGCGCCGGTCCCCACCGCAGCGTGGGCGGCCGTCATCATCGCCACGGTCATCCAGCTAAGAAGCAGGGCCCACTTCCACATATACATCTTCAAGCACTTCGCATTCTTCGGTATCGAGATTGTTTAACAGTCCCCGTTTGACATTCGACTTGGCATATCAACGACGAGCAGCTTCCAGCTAAGACGGAGGCGCAACTTCCACATGCACGTCTTCGAGCACTTCAAATTCTTCAGTATCGAGATGGCCTAACAGACCGCGCCCTGTGACATCCAATCCGTTCCCGACGATATGGACCGGGTCCTGCGTGCGGATCTCCCTGGTCTGATCCGTCCAGGCGAGGTGATTGGTGTAGATCGTATAGCCGCTTTGGGTGTAGATCACCAACGGCTCCGAACGATTGGCCAGGAGAAAGTTCTTGGTCTCTGTATTCAGCGTTCCCTCGTCCCCGTGCACCGTCAACTCTTTGCCCTGCACGCCAAACAAGGTCACGGCCACGTTATCCAGGATCGCCTTTTTCTCCTGCTCGAAGAGGCGCGCCTGCTGCGCATCCACTTGCCACTGCACCTTATCACCCTTGGTTTGTGTGAACGTGAACTTCGAAATGATGGCGTCCGCCTGGTTGATGGTGCCTGGAGCGGTCGCGGTGGGAGGCGGGGAGGCCGTGGAGTTGGTCATGAGCAGATAGATCAGCACGCACCCCAACAGCACGCTGAGCCCCAGCAATACCCGTTGTGCCAACCGCTGCCACACGGCGATTTTGCGTTCCTGTTGCTGAGAAAAAACTGACTGGCACGATAATAGCAGGTGACCGGGGTCAAGTAAACTCTACACGCGGAACAGAGGCGCGGAAGAAGCAGCGCGGAGGCGGGATGACCCGATGAGTAGGTCCCTCGCGGGACCTACTCGGGCTTTTCGGGCTTCGTTGAAGTCGGAGCGGATTTTTTCGCGGGCGACGCCTCGGCTCTGGCTACCAGTTCGATCGCGACGAGTTCGGCCGCATCGCCGATCCGCCGCCGGGTTTTCACCATTCTCGTATAGCCGCCGGGACGATCTTTGAATCGTCCTGCCACGTCGCTGAAGAGTTTCGAGACGACGTCCTTGCTTCTCAAAAAGCTGAGCGCCCGGCGGCGCGCGGGAAGAGACCCGTCCTTGCCCAGCGTGATCATACGGTCCGTGAACCCGCGGATCTCCTTCGCCTTCGCCTCGGTGGTTTCAATGCGCTCGTGCTCCAGCAGAGACGTGACGAGGCTCCTGAACAAGGCCCACCGGTGTTTGGTTTGCCGGCCTAATTGTCTGCCTTTTTTTCGATGACGCACGGTGCCCTCTCCTACTCGTTCTTGGAACCGCTGCCCGAGGCCATCGCATCTAGCTTGACCCCGAGGCTCAATCCCATATCGGTCAGGATTTCCTTGATTTCGTTGAGAGACTTCTTGCCGAAGTTCTTGGTCTTCAGCATTTCCGCCTCCGATTTCTGCACGAGATCGGCGATCGTCTTGATGTTGGCGTTCTTCAAGCAGTTCGCCGCACGAACGGACAATTCGAGCTCATTGACGCTGCGGAACAGATTCTTGTTGATCTCCCTCTGGGCGTCGTCGCCGCTCAACTCGGCGCGCCCTTCGACTCTCGCTTCCGGATTGATGAAGATCTCGACGTGGTCGCGCAGAATCCCGGCGGCCGTCGACAAGGCATCGCTCGGCGAGATGGTGCCGTCCGTCCAGATCTCCAGGGTCAACTTGTCGTAATCCGTCATCCGTCCCACGCGCGCGTTCTCGACGTGAAAATTGACGCGCTTGATCGGCGAGAAGATGGAATCGATCGCGATCACGCCGATCGGCAGCCCTTCTTCCTTGTTGCGCTCGGCCGGCACGTATCCTCGTCCATGCTTGACCGTCATTTCCAGGTCGAGCGTGGCATCCTTATCGAGGGTGGCGATATGAAGATTGGGCGTCAGGATGGAGATATCGGCATCGTGAATGATATCCGAC
>JBKPKC010000054.1:0-2268 GCA_046765595.1 Nitrospirota bacterium | reverse complement strand
GATCCATGGCCTGGTCGCGTTGGTCATGAACAGCGGAACCGCTGGGCACGTGAGCCATGCGGAGGAATCACCGACGGCATTCTACAGAACGGCCTGAGCAGATTCAAATTGAACGGGCCGGTTCATCATGAGTGCCGGTCGAGGAGACCGCGAGGTGCGGCTCGTTGAAACGAATCATGGTGTGTCCGCAGTCGCCACCGTGAAGCGCATCGTGCCCATGAGGCTTACCTCGTTGACCTGTTCGCCGGCGTGAATTTCCACCTTGTATTGGCCGGGCTTCCAGCGTCCTTGAGGCGAGGAAAGTTTCAGATAGCCTGATTCATCCTCCAAGGCGATGTACATGGCATCCTGCCCGATGATGGTCTGCGGATCGAGCCCGGGGACGGATTCGGCGTAACACCGGCCGAACACCTGAAACGCCTGATAGTGCTGATGCAGCGTGAACACGATGAAAATCCCGGACGCGTCCGGCTTGAAGCGTTCCGTCGGTCTGATCGGGACGATTTCATGCGTTCGACGATATCCCAGCTCTTCCTCGAACCCTTCCGCCATCGTAATGCTGCGAAACAGGCCTTGAGGCGGCGCGTCAAAATCATACGGCTTGACCTCTTCCGACCGATTTTGAAAGTCGCTGATAGAGGCATCCTTCAGCATCGGCAGTTCCTGCCCAAAAAGGGCGGCCGCAAACCACGGCCAGGTCATGAGTCCCAGCAGTGCGGCGAAAGCACGGAAAGGGCCAGGGCTGGTCGTGCTGCGCATAGCAAATTTCGTACACCCGAGATTGAAGGGAGTCAAGCGTTTAGGAGCGAGGCTTCCGCAGCGCCGCCGTTGCGGCCGTTTTCGACGATCTGATAGAATCGCGGTTCACGTTTGACGTGTAAAGGCCGAGCAAGACAATGTTGCAAGACGCGGACGCGTTACCCCAGCTGATCGGCGATTGGAAGACCGTCGATCAATGGCAAACGCACATCAACCAGCTCTTCTACCGCGTTCGCGGCAATGAAATCCGCAAATTTTATCAGACCTTCGCCTCGGCCGATTACCGGCTCGCCCATGCCTTGGCCGCGGAGTATCTCGAACAGGTGTACAAGCGCGACAAGCGGTCGCCGGAAGGCGGCCGGCCTCTGACTATCGTCGAACTCGGCCCCGGCAACGGCAACCTTGCCGCGTGTTTTCTGAACCATCTCAAGGCGATTGACCGGGATGGACGTGTGTACCCACGTCTGCGCTACCTGCTCGTCGACTGGGAGGCGGCGGTACTGGACGCCGCATCAAAGCACCCGGGCCTCAGCGCGCATCGCGAAAGATTTCAGACCCTCCAGTCCTCGGTCGAGGATCTTGCCCAACTGCCCGACGGGTCGGTGGACCGGATGTTCTGCAACGAGTTATGGAACGACTTGCCGACCAAGCTCATGTCGCGCCAGGGCGGCGAAGTCGAAGAGGAATATCTCCGGCCGAATCTCAGTGAGGTTCTGCACGCAAAAATCGACGACTGGGGAGGCTTTATCCGGGCCTTTGACGCGAAGGACGCGGATCAGCTCAGGCAGTTTCCATCGTTTTTTGATGATCTCGTGTGGGAGCGTGAATACCGGCAGGTGGAATGGAAAGACGTCCCCTATCGAAAGACGATCACGGAGTTTCTCCGCCGTATCGACGATCAAGTCGTCGTGCCCGTCAATATCGGTGCTTATCTGACCATCAGGGAGGCGAAACGGCTGCTGGCGCCGGATGCCGTCGGATTCAGCAGTTTCGATGCCGGCACCGCCGATCTCAAGGTGTTGAACGACCCCGAAAAACCGTGCTCCGGGCAGTTCGGGGGACAGCAGAGCTTTATGGTGAACTTCGCCCTGGCGGATGCGGTGGCCAAGCAGGTCGGCTCCGTGACGGTTTCCATGGAGAGCCAACGCGAGTTCATTGGAAGAAGTCTGAACACCAACGTCCTGACGCTCATGGATCTTCTGGCGACGCATCCGTCGGCAGGACGCAAAATGGAGCCCTGGGAACAAGACCGGCTTATCGTGAACACGATCGCCGCTCTAAACAAGACCTACGAGAGTCCGTACACCGCAACAATGGAATTTCCGGTCCGCGCAGACATGCCGGCGCAGGAACGGGATGTGCTGCTTGGAGTGGTGCAGAGCTTCAAGGCTTCGGGCGTGCCGGACACTGTCGCCTACCTCACGGAAGAAGAATTGATGCGTGCCGCAGGCGACCTGGAAGAGGTTGGCTATGATGCCCAAGCGTTCCAGATCGCGCTCACTGCTCCTC
>JBKPKC010000053.1:0-8203 GCA_046765595.1 Nitrospirota bacterium | reverse complement strand
GTGCTTGACTGGCTTCAACCGGAGCGATACATTGTGCGCATGAGATGGTTGGCAGGCGCAGTGTTTGTGGTGCTGGTGGCCGTTCAGACCGTCGTGGCGGCGGAACCCGAATTCGATCCTGAGCAGCCGTTCAAAGGATTGGGGCAGCGGTTGCTGGAATCCTTCTTGGGCCAGGCCCTTGGCGCGTTGGATGAGCATTTCGAGATGTCCGGCAGTCTCGATTCCACCCCGTCGCAACACGACAAAAAACAAACCCTTCGTTTCAAGTTTTATCCCAACGGGAAATCGAAGTCGGATGACCACATTGCCGCCGAAGGCTGGTTCGGTCCTTCTCCCGACTCCCGTCAGGAAGAATTTCACTTCCGTTTTACGGTGCCCAAATCGTTGAGTGAGTCGTCACACTCCCAGCCTGAGAACGTATTGTAGCGCGCTGTAGAAGCCGACAATCCTTCCATTTTTTCTTTCGTCCGGTTGATTCTTCGCTAGGTTTCCTTCCTCCAACTTGGGTATAATCCGCCACCTTCACCTTGAGCAGGAGGAACTTCCATGGCGGAAAAAGACGACAAGAAGCGCGCATTGGACCTCGCCCTCTCCCAGATTGAAAAGCAATACGGGAAGGGAGCGATCATGAAGCTCGGCGATGCCGAGACGCCGGCGGACATTCCGGCGATTTCGACGGGCTCGCTCGGCTTGGACATCGCGCTTGGCGTCGGCGGGTTTCCGCGCGGGCGGGTCATCGAGATTTTCGGCCCCGAAGCATCGGGCAAGACGACCCTCACGCTGCATGCGATCGCCGAGGTGCAAAAGACGGGCGGCGTCGCCGCCTTCATCGATGCCGAGCATGCGCTCGATTTGACCTATGCGCGAAAGCTCGGCGTGCAGGCCGACGATCTGTTGGTCTCGCAGCCCGACACGGGCGAGCAGGCCTTGGAAATCGCGGAAACGTTGGTACGCAGCGGCGCCATTGACCTGATCGTCGTCGACTCGGTCGCGGCCCTGACCCCGCGGGCGGAAATCGAGGGCGAGATGGGCGATGCGCACATGGGATTGCAGGCCCGGTTGATGTCACAAGCGCTGCGCAAGCTGACCGCCGCCATTTCCAAATCCCAAACCACGGTCATTTTCATCAATCAAATCCGGATGAAGCTCGGCGTGATGTTCGGCAACCCCGAGACGACGACCGGCGGCAATGCGCTCAAGTTTTATTCGTCGGTCCGGTTGGACATTCGCCGGATCGAATCGATCAAGGAAGGGCAGGATGTGGTCGGCAGCCGAGTCCGCGTAAAAGTCGTCAAAAACAAGATGGCACCTCCGTTCAAGCAGGCGGAATTCGACATTCTCTTCTCCCAGGGGATTTCGAAGACGGGTGAATTGGTGGATCTCGGCGTCGACAAAAAAGTGTTGGAGAAGTCCGGTGCCTGGTATTCGTACCGCGCCGAGCGTCTGGGGCAGGGGCGCGATGCGGTGCGTGATTTCCTCGTCACGAATCAACCGTTGGCCCGCGAGATCGAGGGCAAGCTTCGCGAGTTGGCCGGGGTGCCCGGCCGCGGCCTCGAAAAGCCCGCCGAGAAGCCCGTGCTCGTCTCGGCCAAAGAGGAAAAGCGCGACGACAAGCGGCCGCACAAGGTTGGAGTGTGACGCCGCAGCTTGTGTAGGGCGGAACCGTGACACGGCGCCTTCCGCAGTCGGGGGACGAATGGTTCCACCGCGCCGTGCGGTATCTCGCCCGTTTCGACCGCACAGCCGCGCAGGTCGAACGTTTTCTTGCCAGCAAAGGCGCCTCACCGGCCCACGTCAAGCAGGTCATGTCCCGTCTCTCCGCATTGCGGTATCTTGACGACCGCGCCTATGCGATTCGATGGCTCGAAGCGACGCTCGCGCGCCGGCCAATGGGCCGTGACCGCCTGAGAAGCGAACTCATGGCAAGAGGGCTCGGTGAGACCCTGGCGGACGATGCAATTGTCGAAGGTCTCGATGGAATGGACGAGGAAACGCTGGCACGCCGGGCGCTGACCCTCAGAGGCCGCCATGGCGGGCGCCTTTCCCGTCAACGCATGGTCTTTCTCCTACGTCAGCGGGGTTTCGGAGAAGAGACGATTGAGCGTATCATAAGCGATTGCTCCGGCAAGGAACGACCAACATGACACAGAGTGCTCAGACCCTTCGTCAAGCCTTTATCCGCTACTTCGAACAGCATGGCCACCAGGCCGTGCCGAGTTCTCCGCTGATTCCGCAGGCCGATCCCACGCTGCTGTTCACCAATGCCGGCATGAACCAATTCAAGGGTGTCTTTCTCGGGCAGGAAACCCGCCGGTACCGCCGAGCTGTCTCGGCGCAAAAATGTCTCCGCGCGGGCGGCAAACACAACGATCTCGAAAACGTCGGCTACACCAGGCGGCATCACACCTTCTTCGAAATGCTGGGGAATTTCTCCTTTGGGGACTATTTCAAAGAGGACGCGATTGCGTTCGGATGGGAATTCCTCACCAACACGGTCGGCCTCGACAAATCCCGTCTGTGGATCACCGTCTTTCGCGAGGACGACGAGGCCGAAGTCTTGTGGAAGAAGGTCGGTATCCCACCGGCTCGGATCGTCCGGTGCGGCGAGAAGGATAATTTCTGGCAGATGGCCGATACCGGCCCCTGCGGACCCTGTTCGGAGATCCATTACGACCAGGGAGCGGCAGTTCCTGGAGACGACCGGCCCAACGGCGAAGGCGACCGGGTGATCGAGATCTGGAACCTGGTATTCATGCAGTTCAACCGGGACGCGTCCGGCACTTTGCATCCGTTGCCGAAGCCCAGCATCGATACCGGCATGGGCCTCGAGCGCTTGGCTGCGATTGCCCAGGGGGTCTACAGCAATTACGACAGTGACCTTTTTACCCCGCTGCTCGCGGCCATCGGCAAACGCGCCGGAACAGACTACGGACACGCTGATCAGACGGACCGTTCGATGCGCGTCGTCGCCGACCACCTGCGCGCCATCACCTTTATGATGACCGACGGCATTCTTCCATCGAATGAGGGACGCGGATACGTGCTTCGTCGCATCCTGCGCCGTGCGGCCCGACATGGTCGGCTCTTGGGCATCGTCGAACCGTTTCTCTATGAGCTCACCGGAGCCGTCGTTCAATTGATGGGCGACGCCTATCCCGAGGTGCGCAGTGCGGCCGGGACGGTGACCGAAGCGACGAAAGGCGAAGAAGAGCGCTTTATCGCAACCTTGGATCAAGGGCTGCCGATATTAAACGACCTGATCGCAAAGTCGCGCGCCGCCGGACGGACGGTGCTGGCAGGTCCCGACGTCTTCAAACTCTACGACACGTACGGATTCCCCATGGACTTGATTACCGAAGCCTGCCGGGAACAAGGCATGACGGTCGATGAGACCGGCTTTGAGGCGGCGATCGAAGAGCAGCGGAACCGTGCCCGCAAGACCGGAGGGTTCGAGCAGGAAACGGCAAGGCCGGCGATCGCTGATTTGGCCTCGCGGCTGGGCGCCACGAAGTTCGTCGGCTATGACCAGTTGGAATCCGACAGCGTTCTGCAGGCCATTCTCAAAGGCGACCGACTCGTAAAAGAGGCGCAGGAAGGCGACGAGGTCGAAGTCGTCTTGGACGTCACGCCGTTTTATGCCGAAGGGGGCGGACAGGTCGGCGACCAGGGAACGTTGGCGGGGACGGAAGGCCGTTTGGAGATCAAGGAAACGACCCGCCCGGTGCCGACGATGATCGTCCACAAAGGCCGGGTGACGCAGGGCCGCCTGCGCGAGGGTGAACAGCTGCACCTGGCGGTGAACCGGGCGACGCGACAGGACTCCGCCAGAAATCATACGGCCACGCATCTCGTCCATGCGGCGTTGCGCGATCTGCTCGGCCCTCACGTCAAACAGTTTGGATCGCTGGTGGCGCCCAATCGTCTGCGCTTCGATTTCGCCCATTTCAGGCCGCTTGCGTCGAGGGACATCGACGAAATCGAAGCCGTGGTCAACGGAGAAATTCGGCGAAACGAGCGGGTGCAATCGGAAGTCATGAGCATTCAGGACGCTGTCGCCAACGGCGCATTGGCGTTTTTCGGAGACAAGTATGGCGAACAGGTACGCGTTGTCACGGTGGAATCCTTCAGCAAGGAGCTCTGCGGCGGGACGCACTGCCGCCACACGGGAGAGATTGGCCTCTTCCGCATCATGTCGGAAACCGGGGTGGCCGCCGGCGTGCGGCGCATCGAGGCGCAAACCGGGCACGGCGCCATGGCCATGATGAAGAAATTGGAGGCCGAGGTGAGAGAGCTCTCGGACCTCTTGAAGGTGGGGCCGTCCGAACTGGTGGCGAAGACGCGCAAGGTCATGGCGCAGCTCAAAGACAAGGAGCGGGAGCTGGAAGAGTTGAAGCTCAAGATGGCGAGCGGCTCGTCGGTCGCCTCCACGGCCAAATCGATCGCCGGTGTCCCGGTCCACGTCCAACGGACGGACGGCTTGGACATGAATGCCATGCGGGCGCTGGCCGACCAGCTGCGGGACAAGCTGAGAAGCGGCGTTGTCGCGCTGGGCGCGGCGACAGAAGACGGCAAGGTGTCGCTGCTCGTCGTGGTCACCAAGGATCTCTCGGCCAAAATCAAGGCCGGTGACCTGATCAAGCCTATGGCGGCCGAAGTCGGCGGTACGGGTGGAGGCCGGCCTGAAATGGCGCAAGCGGGCGGCAAGGACCCCTCGAAGCTCGACGCGTCGTTGGAAAAGGTCTTTGGCTTGGTCGAACAAGCGCTTCAGCGGTAGAATCATGTCGGGATCGCGTATATTGGCACTGGATTACGGGACGAAGCGGATCGGCGTGGCGCTCAGCGATGAGCTGGGATGGACCGCGCAGCCGCTTGAGACCTTCGAGCGCCGGACGCTCGACCGTGATGTGACCCACGTGGCGTCCTTGGTCCGGACCCATGCGGTTCGAGAGGTCGTCTTGGGTTTTCCTCTCCAGTTGGATGGACGGGAAGGCCCGGCGATCCAGGCCATGCGGAATTTTGCCGCGCACCTGGAGCAGGGATTACCGGTTCCGCTGGTTCTTTGGGATGAACGGCTGACGACGAAGGCGGCGGAAGATCTCCTGATCGCTGCCGATGTCAGCCGGAAAAAGCGGAAGGGCGCCGTGGATCGCGTGGCGGCCGCTATTCTGCTCCAAAGCTACCTGGCGAGCCGGGAACACACAGAACGGCCGGTCATCGATCAAGACTGGCCGGCAGCAGACAGCACTGATGATGCCCAGGAGTCTTTTCCTCATTCTTCTCACCGCGGCCGCCGTGCTCGGCATAGCCGCGTTTCAGATCGTTAAGTGGGCTGAAGGGCCCGCCGTTCCCGCACGATTGCATCCGCCCTCCAAAGTCGTCGCCATTCCGGAGCGTTTCAGCTTCCAGCAAGTCGCGGCATTGCTCGAACGCGAACAATTGATCAAAAGCCGTCTGGCCTTCGTGTGGTTCGGCCGCTGGCAGGCCGCGGATCGAAAGATCCGGGCCGGCGAGTATGAGCTGAATCCGAGCATGACCCCGGCCGACATTCTCGCGCGGCTGTCGGCCGGCCAAGTGGTGCTCCATCCGATCCTGATCCCCGAAGGGTTGACGATGGTGCAGGTCGCCGACATTTTCAGGCAGCAGGGACTGGTGGGTCGGCAGGAGTTGCTGCGGTTGATGAAAGAGCCGGCCTTTATTGCGTCGCTGGGAGTCCATGCCGACACGCTGGAGGGCTACCTCTATCCGGATACCTACAAGTTTCCCAAAGGGGTCACCCCTAAACAGGTGATTACCGCCATGGTCGAGCATCTGCGTCAGGTCTATGGTCCCGATCTCGAAGCGCGTGCACAAGAGCTCAAGATGACGCAACATGAAGTGTTGACGCTAGCCTCGGTGATCGAAAAGGAATCCGGCTCAAACGGTGAACGAGAGGAGATATCGGCCGTCTTTCACAACCGACTGAAGAAACATATTCCCTTGCAGAGCGATCCTACCGTGATTTATGGTCTCCCGAATTACGACGGGAACATCCACAAGAAGGACCTCTTGAGCCCGAGCCCTTATAATACCTACCGTGTGGCCGGCTTGCCTCCTGGTCCGATCGCCAATCCCGGCATCCAATCGATTCGTGCGACGCTCTATCCGTCGAGTTCGCGGGCACTCTACTTTGTGTCTAAGAACGACGGCACTCACCAATTCTCTGCGACGCTCGCCGAGCACAACGAGGCGGTCGAAAAATATCAAAAGCGGCCCTTCAGGCGTGCGATGCAGCCGCGCAACTCATCCATGACTTCAGTATTGAGAACCGCGCCATGACTCAGCAGGAGTGGAATCTTCCGGCGTTGATCGATCACACGATTTTACGTCCGGACGCGACAAAAGCCGATGTGCTGCGCCTCTGCAAGGAAGCTCGAGACTACGGATTCGAGGTGATCTTTGTTCCGCCTTGCTACGCGGCGGAGGCCGTGCAAGCCGTGGCGGGGTCAGCCGTCCGAGTCGGAATTCCCGTTGGATTTCCACTGGGAGGGCATGCGACCAACGCGAAAGTGGCGGAAGCAGTCGAAGGCGTGAAGCAGGGGGCCGCCGTACTGGACATGGTCATCAACGTCAGCCGGTTGAAATCCGGTGATCTGGATGCTGTCCGGAAGGACATCGCTGAAGTGGTCCGGGCCACGCCGGCCGCCGAACACAAGGTCATATTGGAGACGTGCTATCTGACCGACCAGGAAAAGATGACTGCCTGCAGGCTCGTCGTAGAAGCGGGCGCCGACTATGTGAAAACGTCAACCGGATTTGGAGCGGGCGGGGCGACCGTGGCCGATGTCCGCCTGCTCAAAGCGGCGGTGGGTGGCCGCGCCAAGGTGAAAGCCTCCGGCGGAATCCGCGACTGGCGCACCACAAAGGAAATGCTCGAGGCCGGCGCCGACCGGATCGGCACGAGCGCAAGCCTCACAATCGTGGACGAATGGGCGGCGGCGCGCGACGCGCTGAGGAGCCACCGCCTTGCGTAGAGACGTCCGATATCAGGTGAAATGTCCCGTGGCGTTTGTGGTGGACGGCAAGCCGGGGGACGGTTCGACGTTCAATCTATCTCGCGGCGGCTGCGCCATTGAGACGGAGATGTTCGCCTCCGTGGACGATCCGGTCAGCCTCCAGATTACCGTGTCGAGTCAACCCACGCCGATCACCATCGAACTCGGCAAAGTGCGGTGGTCGACCCGCCGTGAATTCGGGGTCGAGTTCATGGTTGTCGAACCGGGTTCGAAACGCCGCCTCGATGACTTCCTATTGGCGGTCGCGAAGGAGAAATTGACCTCCTGATACGGCCTGTGATCTTACCGGCCTCATCTGTGAGCAATCTCGCTTCATGGTACGGTTTTCGGCTTCACATCCATCTGTTATAGTGCGCCCATGATCAAGCGTGTCATATTGCTCGTCGTCGATGGTCTCGGAGTCGGGGCAACAGAAGATGCTTCCGACTATGGAGACGCCGCATCGCACACGCTTGCCCATCTTGCCGAATCGACTGGCGGACTCAGTCTTCCGACGCTCGAATCGCTAGGTCTCGGCCATGTGAGCGCCGTCCGCGGTGTGCGATCCATGGCGCAGCCGGTCGGCTGTTTCGGCCGGTTGGGATTCAAGAGCAAAGGTGTGGACTCTCTCGTCGGCTACTGGGAGATCGCCGGCTGCCTGACGGAGGACGAGGGCCGCACGTTTCCCCACGGGTACTCATCGGAGGCCAAGGCGGCGCTCGAAGAGGTATTCGGCCACAAAGTCGTCGGCGGTACTGTCGCGTCGCCGGAGGAGGCCTTAAAGGATTTCGGCGCGGCGCACCTTTCAGCCGCGGCGCCCCTCGTCTGGGCTGACGGCCGTCAAACGTGCCATGTCGGGGCGCATGAGCAGGTGTGGACGCCTGACGTTCTCTACCAACGGTGCCGGGAGGCGCGAAAGGCCTTGAAGGATACCTGGGGGATGCGGCGTCTGGTGGCGCACCCGATCGTGGGGCCTCCCGCCGGGTTGCGGTTTGGTCCGGGCCGCCGTGATTTTGCCGGCGAACCGCCGTCGCAGACCATGCTGGACGTTCTGAATCGTGCGAGTCAGATCCTGATCGGCGTCGGCAAGGTCGGCGATCTGTTCGGAGGACGAGGGCTCACCAGATCCGCAACGACCGCACAATGGACTGATGCCTTGGACGACGTCGGAG
>JBKPKC010000052.1:0-5753 GCA_046765595.1 Nitrospirota bacterium | reverse complement strand
ACGTATGCCAGAATGTTTGCCTGGACCGAAGTTCTTCCCGTATCGGCCCACACCGGAGATAATGTGCAACGGTTGCTGTCGGTCACGGTGTCGCACCTTCCCGAGGGAGAAGGCGCCTATGATGACGAAACGGTCACCGATCAATCCATGCGCACGCTGGCGGCCGAAATGATTCGGGAAAAACTGTTGCGTCAGACTCATGAAGAGATACCCTATTCGCTGGCCGTGGAAATTGACGAGTTTGTGGAGGAGGGGAAGCGTGCTCGTATTAGTGCCTCGGTGCTGGTGGAACGGGAGTCGCACAAGGCCATCGTCATTGGAAAACACGGTGAACGGTTGAAAACCGTGGGGACTGAGGCACGCATTGAAATGGAGCGACTCTTCGGCTTGAAGGTCTTTTTAACGCTTTGGGTCAAAGTCAGGGAAGCATGGCGTGAAGACGAGCACGCGCTCGTCGAATTAGGGTATTAGTAGGCGGGTATGCAGCCGATTGAAAAAGTGCCGGACGTGCGCACGCTCGAGCCGAAGCCCCGAGTTGGGGACAAAGATGTTCTGCGCGACGCGTTGAAGGATCAAGGGGATCGGGGACAGACAAAGTCCGATATCGTCCTCTTGTCGGTCCAACGCCTTCTGCGGCGAGGCGCCATCACGAATCTGGCGAAAATGCTGGGCCGGATGCATCCGGCAGACATCGCGAAAATCATCGTCCATCTCTCCTCTCCGAAAGAAAAACGTGAAGTGTTCGAACTCGTCCGCGGCGAATCCAAGCGCGGCCAGGTCCTGTCAGAACTCAACACCGACAGCATCACGCAAGTCCTCTCCGATCTCCTCCAGTCCGACATCGCGTGGCTCATCAAAGATTTGGCGCCTGACGACGTCGCGTACATCCTCGGTGTATTGCCCGAGGAGCGTGCCAAGGAAATTCTGTCGTTGATGCGTACGGAGGATTCCACCGAAGTTGCCGACCTGTTGAAGTATCCGAAAGACACGGCCGGCGGCATCATGACCACCGAGTTTTTTGCGCTGTCGGAGGATGCGACGGCTGAGGATGCGATCCGTCGGTTGCAGCAAGCGACGGACGCTGAAATGGTGTTCTACATCTATGTCACCGACAAGAACGATCATCTGGTCGGCGTATTGTCGCTGCGTCAACTCCTGACCGTGCCGCCGGCGACGCCGCTCAAGAACATCGCCGCGCGCGAGGTGATCAGCGTGACGGTCGACATGGATCAGGAAGAGGTGGCTCGCCAGGTTGCGAGCTACAATCTTCTCGCCATCCCGGTCGTCGACAAGGAAGGGGTGCTGGTCGGCATCATCACGGTCGACGACGTCGTGGACGTCATTCGGGAAGAAGCCACCGAAGACATGTTAAAGATGGCCGGCGCGGTGGAAGAGGAGGCGGTCTCAAAGTCTTCCAGCATTGCAGCCGCCAAGGTTCGCCTGCCGTGGCTGTTCACCAACCTCGTGGGCAGCTTGTTATCGGGCGCCATCCTCTGGGAGTTCCGCTATACGATTCAAGAGGTCGTGGCCATTGTCAGCTTTATTCCCGTTATTGCCGCCATGGGCGGCAACGTCGGGCTTCAGTCTTCCACCCTCATCATCCGCGGACTCGCCACCGGTTCGGTCGAAGTGACCGACGTATGGACCGTGTTTTTCCGGGAGGTCAAGATCGGCCTCTTGATGGGCGTGGCCTGCGGTATGATCCTATCGCTGGTCGGATGGATCTGGCATCAAGGCTTCCTCGGAGTTGTCGTAGGGGCGTCGCTCATTACGGCCTTTCTCGTGTCCACGAGCATGGCCACCTTCATGCCGATTATCCTGAAGCGGGTTGGCGTGGATCCCGCCGTTGCAGCGGGCCCCTTCGTCACGACGGCCAACGATATCACAGGCATCACGATTTACCTGACGTTGGCCACCATCTTCATGGAATACCTCCGATAATGTCGGGCTGCAGAATCGTCCGTCTCTTGGCGACTCCTTTCGCGAGGTGAGGGAATGCCGCTGGTCAAGACTCCGGCCATTACGTTGAAAAGCCGCAAGTGGGGCGAGGCCGACCGAATCGTGACCTTCTACGCCAAGCATTTGGGGAAAATAGGGGCGGTCGCCCGGGGCGCCAGGCGGCTTAAAAGCCGAATGGGCGCCGCCCTTGAACCCTTGACACTGTGCGAATTGAACCTCTTCGAAAAATCAGGCGACACCTTGTACCGGGTGTCGCAGGTGGATCTGATCGAACCGTTTGTCAGATTCCGGGAGGATTTGACCATAATGGCGGCGGCAGCTCGAATGGCCAATGTCGTAGGCGCGGTGACGCCGGACGGCGACCCCGATCCGCCGCTGTTCGAAACGTTGGAGCACGGGCTGCGCTCGTTGCTCACTAGCGACGATCCTCGGCTTACTGCCCTCTTGTTCCAGATTCGACTCCTGGGATTGACCGGATTTCGTCCGCAAACCGACCATTGTGCAGGGTGCGGTAAGGCGCGTGTGATTCAAGAGCCGCAGTTTTCTCCTATCTCAGGCGGGCTCGTGTGCATGACCTGCGCGGCTCACCAGCGAATCCCCTGTTTGCCCTTGTCCCGAGGGAGCCTCGCGTTCCTTCAGCAAGCCTTGCGTTTGGCGCCGACGATGGTGACGCGGCTGAAGGCAGCCGGGCAAGTCCGTTCGGAAGTGGAGGATGCCATCGAGCGCTATGTGACGGTGGTGGCCGGAAAACGCATTCCTCCGGTCGATTTTTTGGCGGCCCCGGTGTGATTGCACCAACGTGGTGAACATGACCGAAACTCAGCTTGAACCAACAGACTTGTCATGGCTCGACAAGGGCGTGCTCGGCATCCAGTGGAGTGATGGGCACCATGGCGTCTATCCGGTCCGTCATCTTCGTCTGCATTGCCCCTGCGCTGCTTGCGTTGATGAATGGACCGGTGTGCGCAGACTGAAAAGCGACGATGTGCCGTTGCTGATCATGTTGCAAGACATCGAGTCCGTCGGCCGGTATGCGTTGCAATTCAAGTGGAGCGACGGCCATGACACCGGCATTTATTCCTATAAATTACTGCGCACGCTTTGCCAGTGCGACCTCTGCCAGCCTGTGAAGACGGCGGAGCCTAAAAGCCGGAGGCTGTTATGAGAGCGTGGCTTGTCTTGCTTGGACTGCTGCTCGTAATGGCCGGTTTCGCCGTAACGGGTTGCAGCGGCATGCCGCCCCTAGGTGAACAGGAACGCAAGATCCGAAACAACGATCTGCCCCTTCGAAAGCTCGAACCCCGTGCGTTCGTCCGTGCGTGGGGAATGCCGACCTATCAGCACATGGAATTCATGCCGTTCTTTGGCATGAAGGACGGGTCATTGGTTCCGCGTTCCAGGATTGCCGTCGGAACGTCGCCTCCGGGCTGGGAAGCGGCCATCGATGCCGGAGAGGCCTTGTTCCTGGCATATCCGGACCAAGGGTGGCTGGTGGTATTTCTGGATGAGGTCTTTGTCTATCGGGAAGAACTTTCAGCCGACAAACTGCATGAGATCGGCCGCGGGTGGGCGCATGAAGATAAGTTTCGTACGAAAATCGAGCTCCAACCAATCCCCTGAATCGACATTCACACCCGTGGTGAGGCAGTCCCGCCCGCTCAAACTTCTGGTCGCCGCCTCGGAAGCCATTCCGTACGCCAAGACGGGAGGATTGGCAGACGTGGCCGGCGCGCTTCCACGAGAATTCGTCAAGCTCGGCCATGACGTCATTCTCATGGTCCCCCGTTATCGGGAACTGGATCGATCCGGCCGGTCCCTCCGCCCCCTGATTACACTTCCGGTTGAGACTCCGGAGGGCGTTGTCCACGCCGTGATCGAGGAAGATACCGTTGCCGTGGGTGACCGTCCGGACGGTTTACGCGTCTGGGCCATCGGCAACGATGCCTACTTTGATCGGGCCGGTCTTTATCAAGAGGCGGGCCTCGACTATCCGGACAATTTGGAGCGGTTCGTCTTTTTTTGCCGAGCGATCATCGAAGCGATGACGTATCTCGAGCGCCAACACGAATGGCGCACGGATCTCCTTCATTTGCATGACTGGCAAACGGCTCTCTGCGCCGTCTATTTGAAGACGAACGACGCGGCTCGAGCTGAGGTCAACGGGGTCAAGACGGTCCTGACCCTTCATAACGCAGGCTACCAGGGAGTGTTTGCGGGAAACCAGTTCAGGAAGACGGGGTTAGCTTCCTCTCTGTTTACCCTCGGCGGTCTGGAATTTTATGGATCACTCAATCTGCTCAAGGGCGGGATGATATTCAGCGACTATTTGACCACCGTGAGTCCGACGTATGCGAAGGAAATTTTGACGCCGGATGGCGGGTTTGGTCTCGACGGGGTCCTGCGGAATCGCCAAGCCCAATTGAAAGGGATCTTAAACGGCATCGACGTTGAGCTGTGGAACCCGCAGACCGATCCGTACTTAGCCGCGTCGTATACGGCCACGAACCGGGAGAACAAGCGACTCTGCAAACAGGCGCTGCGTCGCGAGTTTCAACTCCCTGACACGGACGAGCCACTGCTTGCGCTCATCGGCCGCATGGCTTCCCAGAAAGGATTCGATCTGGCGGAGGAGGCGATTCCCGACTTAATGAAGATGGGATTGCAGCTGGTGATCCTCGGAACCGGTGATCGGGAGACGGAAGAGAGGTTCGAAACGCTGCGAGCCCGCTTCCCCCGACAAATCGCACTTCATATCGGCTTTGATGAAGCGCTGGCTCATCGCATCGAGGCCGGCGCCGATATGTTAATCATGCCGTCGCGATATGAACCCTGTGGGTTGAGTCAATTGTACAGTCTCCGGTACGGCACCGTTCCCATCGTTACCAAGACCGGAGGTTTGGCCGATACGGTGGTGCCTTTTGTGCCGGGGAAGGACAGTACAGATCGCCCCACAGGATTTCACATCAAACACCATACAGCCAAGTCTGTGGTTGCAGCCGTACGGGACGCTATAGAAGTCTTTCGCGATATCAGGACATGGAATACATTGATCGACAATGGAATGTCCGTCGACGTGTCGTGGGCGCGTTCCGCAAAAAAGTACGAACAGCTGTTTGTGCGGATGCTCGTGAGGAAGTGACGTTGGATAATGGAAAAAGAACTAGGGGGGAGGGTTAACGAGTCTTCAAAGAGACCTGAAGGCCTTCCGGTTCGATCTCAGAGAGAATTGCCTTGGCTTGTAGCACGTAGAATGCGTAGTCGGACTGGGGATGATAGTCGAGAATGCCCTTCAGCAGCTCCTTGGCGACATCGAATCGGCCTGCTTCGACGGCCGCTTGGCCGGCTCGGAGCGAGCAGGCAGCCGACATGGCTTTCACATCGACGGCCAGCCGGGCTGAGGGGGTTGTGACCAGCCGCTCCAGCTTCCCTGGCAAGGGAAGGACAAATCCATCTGAAGCCACCGTGCGCTTCGCAGAGGTGCTGAGCACAATCGCATCGTGCTTCAGCTCCTCGAACTCCTTGGCACTTTGGCAGTGAGAGTAGACCGACCAAAGTCCCATAAAGCTGCCGCTGTCGGATGACTGCTTGACCGGCTGGCCGGACTGGCATCCGAGAGCCACGGAGGCGAAGGTTGCGATCATGAGGTTTTTAATCGTCATTTCGCTCGGTAAGGCTGCAATCAGCGGACCATAATGTTGATATGCAACTTATTGAAAGATATAGCTAGTTATAATGATAGCCTGTGTGCCAAATACCGCACTATTGCATTTTTCAGACTACGGTGTGGTTGGAGT
>JBKPKC010000051.1:0-4036 GCA_046765595.1 Nitrospirota bacterium | reverse complement strand
TAGTCCACCAGCGTGATCTGCTCGATACCCGCGGTGATGGATGCGAGATGGGCTTTGAGGAGTTCGCCATACCGTCCGTAATGCCGGTAGGCGGCCGCTTTGGCCAGATCTTCACGCCAGGCATCGATCCGCCGCAGCATCTTTGACAGAGATTTGCGGAGCATGCGAAGCCGGTCTTGCTTTGCGCGATCCGCCAGCAATGCCCGTTCTTTGTCATGATAGTACGCGTCAATCGCTTGAGAGACCGGAAAGCGCTCGGCGGCGGGCTGCAGATCAAAGCGCGGCGCTGGTTCCCGAATCGATGTCGATCCGTGCTGCGGCGGCTCCTCGTATGGCTGTCCGACAAGATGACGCTGACCGTTTAGGTCGCGAAGGATACGGCGCTGTTCGTCGAGCAGGAAGAGATTCGCGGTCCGTCCGGTGAGTCTGCAAACAATGATTCGTGCGCCTTGTCTGGTTGAGACCGTCAAGGTAACAATGCGGTCATGTCCCAATTGCCGGATGTCCTCGAGACGGCCTCCATGCACCTGGGCCCGCAAGAACTGGCAGAATGAGGGAGGACTCGGCGGATTGGGCAAGGGCCGGGTCGTCAGATGAAGACGGGCGGTTTCCGGTTCGCACGAGACGAGCAGCCGGTGAGTCTCACTCGGCACACGCAATTCGAAGAGCAAGACGCGGTCGTCGGGTTGGTGGATCTTTTGAATGCGGGCCCTGCCTAGGGGAAAAGCGATCTCGGCGAGCACACGTTCGATTTCGGTGGCGGTTAGTGCCATGTGCTGCGCCGTGCTGAGTTTCACCGCGGGAGAACGCAAAAAACACGGCGATTGTAGCACAATCTTTCTACAAGCTCGGCAGGCAGGGCCGGTCATTGCTCGCTGTCAGCGGAGGGACGTACAATCGAGGCCAGGTTCCCGCGCATAGAATTGCAAATCACGTGACGCGTATATCCATGTGTGAGAGTATCCCCTTCGTCGAGCGGATGGCTGACGATGACTGATGCGCGCGGCTCCTCGCTCGTTCGAGCCAGAATCTCTGTTTCAGGCCGAGTGCAGGGTGTTGGGTATCGGGCATTTACCGTGCGCGCCGCGTCGGAACGAGGGCTCGTGGGTGGTGTCAGAAATTGCGAGGATGGCCGGGTTGAACTCGAAGCTGAAGGGCCCAAAGATACGATCATGTCGTTGATTGAGGCGCTTAAGGTCGGCCCGCCGGCGTCGCGAGTGAGTGAGGTCCGCGTCGAATGGGTGCGGGCGACAAGTCGGCAGACAGATTTTGCGGTGTGGTACTAGCGGGCCGCGGGTGATCTGAGGTCGGAATGGGGAGCAGGAAGGACGATTTCTCGAATGAGAGCGAGGCCCGAAGGCATTTCTCGGGCCATGACGACGAGGATGGCGGCGACGTCGACCAGGGCTCGGACGACGGGAAATCGCGCAGCCGATCCGAAGGATTGGACACGCTCAAGAGCTATCTACGCGAAATCCGCCGGTCGACGCTGCTGACCTTTAAGCAGGAACAGCAATTGGGTAAACGGGTCATGGCGGGTGACGAGCAGGCCCGTCAGCAAATGATCGAGTCGAATCTGCGCCTTGTGATCAGCATCGGCAAGCGGTACATCCATCGCGGATTTCCCTTTTCGGACATCGTCGAGGAAGGCAATCTGGGGCTGATCAAGGCCGTTGAGAAATTCAACTATAAACGGGGCTTCCGGTTCAGCACGTATGCCTCCTGGTGGATCCGCCAATATATCGAGCGCGCGATCATCAATCAGGGCAAGCTCGTGCGTCTGCCGGTCCACGTCGTCGAGCGCTTGAACCGCTACCTCAACAAGGTGGAGGCGCTCGTCCAAGAACTGGGCCGCGAACCGTGCGCCGAAGAGATCGCGAAGAAAATGAAAACCACCGAAGAGGAGGTGCTCGATCTCAAGCAGGTCGTCCGCACCACGTGTTCGCTGGACAGCCCGATCAACGACCGGGCCGACACCTTCCTCCGCGACGTGATTGAGGATCCGATGTGCGTCTCGCCGGCGGATACCGCCGAAGGAGTGATGCGACGGGCCGAAATGATGACGTGGGTGAAAGAGTTGCCTGAGAAAGAGCAAACTGTTATTGTGTCGCGGTTTGGCCTCGACGGAAGCGAGGCGAGAACGCTCGAGGAAATCGGACGCGATATGGGGTTGACCCGCGAGCGCGTCCGGCAGATCGAGATGGCCGCCTTGAGTCGACTTCGCCATACGATCGAGCGCAAAACGCTGACGCAATCAGATTTGCTCTGAGCCAATGACCTCTGCCGAGTATCGATCGCTCATCCGAGAAGTCCCCGACTTTCCCAAGCCAGGAATTCTCTTCTACGACATCACGACCCTGCTGAAAAATCCCAAGGCCTTCGCCGCGATCGCCGACGACCTTGTCGCCTATTATGGAGGCCAGCGGGTGGCCAAGGTGGTGGGCATCGAATCGCGCGGCTTCATTTACGGCGGCATCCTGGCGCAACGTCTCAACGCGGGATTCGTCCCGGTCCGGAAGCCCGGGAAGCTGCCGGCCGACTCCTTTGAAGTCAAGTACAATCTCGAGTACGGGGCCAACTCGCTTGCGATTCATCGCGACGCCATCCAGATGGGCGAACGGGTCCTGATCGTGGACGATCTGCTGGCCACGGGAGGCACGGCGGCGGCGACCGTCTCGCTCGTGAGACAGCTGGGCGGGGAGATCGTCGGACTCAATTTCCTCGTCGAGCTGAAAGGATTGCACGGCCGGGAAAAGCTCGTGGGGTATCCCGTCCACTCCACCATCGTCTATCCGTAGGGGCCGCCGGCCCTTGGTCCTACAACCTCTTGTCAAACTCCGAGCGGGCGTGTTATAGATGCCGAACTTTTTTGCCGTCCGGCGTTCACCCATGGAGAGGACAACGCGATGGCGACGAAAACATCTCCGAAGAAGAAGCCCATGAACAAGACAAAACCATCCGCCAAGCCTGTCGTGAAAGTCAGACCCGCCGTAACGGCGGCGGTGATCGAAAAGCCGGTCAGCATGGCCGTGTCGCCGCTTGCCGCGAAGCCGAAAGAATCTGCGAAAGAACGCGAAGAGCGTGAGCGACGCAGGGAAGCGCTGCAGCAGATGCTCATGCGCAAGCGCCAGGAGATCCTCAAGGAGATCGAGGGAAGCCTGGGCCAGTCCTTGACCGAGGATCAGCAACGCCGGCTCGAGTCCGCTCGCGATGTGGGCGATCAAGCGCTCATGGATCTTGACCGCGAGCTGGGCATCTCGCTGATGGAAATGCGCAACCGACGGCGGCAGGCGATTGATGAGGCACTGACTCGTCTGAACGAAGGCACGTACGGGATCTGTGCCGAGTGCGGCGTTGAGATCAGCGAGCGGCGATTGGAAGCGGTGCCGTTCGCCAAGCTCTGCGTCGAGTGCCAGGCTCGAGAAGAGCTCCTGGAAAAGATCGAAAAGGAAGAAGAGCGCGATTAACTTCCTGCGTGTCCTTCCCCGTGACGTTGGCTCCGCCGGTCGATCCGCCGGTGCCCTCTCCTTACTCTGAGCCCGGTCGCCACGAGGCTCATGGCGATGGCCCTTCGAACACACACCCGCGCCGTGGTGCTCGCGAGCGGAGGACTAGATTCGACCGTGACCGCCGCCGTCGCCCGAGAAGACGGCCATGACTTGCTCTGGCTGACGATCGACTACGGACAGCGTCATGCCATTGAGGTCGAGCGCGCCCGTCAAGTCGCCACCGCCATGCACGCGGCAAAACACACCGTTCTTTCTCTCGATCTTCGGGCGCTCGGGGGCTCGGCGTTGACGGAGGAATGGCCGGTGCCAAAAGATCGTCGGAGCGCCGAACGGGAACGCGGCATCCCTGTCACGTACGTGCCCGGCCGGAACCTCATTTTCCTGTCGCTCGCCGCCGCCCATGCCGAAGTCGAAGGCGCATCGCTCGTGTATTTCGGGGCCAACGTGTTGGATTATTCCGGCTACCCGGACTGCCGTCCTGAATTCATTCGTGCGTTCGAGACGGCCGTCAAGGCAGGGACGAAGGC
>JBKPKC010000050.1:0-7815 GCA_046765595.1 Nitrospirota bacterium | reverse complement strand
CAACGAGCACATACAGCTCCGGACTCTCCATCCTGTCGACAAGTGACAATAATGAGGGGACCAGCTTCACTGCGATGAAAACGATGGGTGCGAGAATTAATACGGCTTTACCGAAGGCGAGGGCAATATCTGAAACCCCGTCCGTGCTGACTGTTGCAAGTGTCGGCAGCAGGACGACCAAGATGACGAAAACCAGATCGTCCACCAATGTGATGCCGATCATGGCTCGGCCATGTTGAGAATGCAGCTCGCCCCGATCGATCAGCAAGTGGGATAGCACCATCGTACTCGCGAGAGACACCACGGCTCCTATGCTGATGCTTTGTAAAGTACTCCATCCCATTAGCTGTCCCACGGCGAAGCTGAGCACAATCACCGCCAGGATTCCGAGCGGACCACCGATGAGCGAAACCCATTTCACTTGGAGAAGGTCTTTCATTGAGAATTCCATACCGATGGAATACATCAATAGGATCACACCGATCTCGGCGATGACTTCGAGAGCGTGGACCTCTGAAACGGTTGGGCCGGGGGTAAATGGACCGATCAGAATTCCGCCAAGGACGTAGCCGAGGATGAGTGGCTGGCGGAGCCTGCGAGCCACGATACCCCCGAGCAAGGCGGCAACAAACACATAGGCGATGTCGCGATAGAAAGCCGATTCCGGCATTTATACATTTCCTTGGTACTGCCCGATTCCGGGATTTGCCATTTCTTCACGGCGCCGTCATGAACGCCGAGAGCATGGATTTAACCATGCATCTCAAAATTGTTTAAAAGGCTTAAACTGGAAAACCGACTTCTGCTTTTTAATGTAAATCCCCGATTTTCCCGGCGCCAAGATCCCATTGGGATCCAAGGCCTTTTTCAATCGGCGATTCACCGATCGTTGCACCGGGCCGTACGTATCCGCCACCTTGTTCATGAAGGCGGTGTTCGTGCGATAGCTCCCGTATCCCTGAGCTGAAAACTCGGTGATGAGTTCATCGAAGCATTGATAGGCCGCCTTGGTCATGGCGGGGTCCGTCCGGTCATAGAGCATGTCGAGGATATGATGCATGTCGCGCATGCCGACAACGAATTCACCGGTATAATCGAGTCCATGCCGGCTGAGAATCTGCTTTGCCAGTTTCATCTGTTTGAGCGTCTCACTCCCGCGCGCTTGAGAAACCGGCGCGAACCACAGAGAACCGCCTCCGCCACGCCAGTTGTAGAGACTAAATTCACGAAGATCCATGCCGCCACGCATGAGGGCAGCCCGATAGCCAAATTGAGGGTCATCTCCAACGTCTTGCTCTGTGAGGAACTTCGCTTTGCCCGATTGTCCGAATGCTTCGGTGACAATTTTCCAGTTCACGGCGACCTGCTCTTGGGTACCATACAGTGCCGCATAAACGTTCCAGATACCCATATTATGGTCCCGTGCAAGTTGGCGCACAGCGTCATCCGAGATAGAACCGGGGCCGGAGACATAGTCACTCCGCTTGGCTTTTAGCGCGGCCTCATATAGCGCATGCGCAATTACCCCTGAATTGGGAATGATGCCATTGAGACGCATCGGCCTCATGATCTCCACGATTTCCGCGACGTCTTCTTCGTTCTGATATTGAATTTGGAACGGCTTGTACACAGGCGGCGCCGGCTGGAGCCAAAAGCCAAACTTCGTCACGATACCGTAATTGGATTGGGTGAAGATCCCATCCAGATATGGGCCGTATCCCCATTTGAAGACCTGCCACGTATTCGAATTCGGCAATGCGCCCATGGCGGTGCGTAGGATCTCTCCGTTCGCGAGGACGACTTCCATGCCGCAGGCATTCAAGAAATGCTCTCCATAGGGCGTATACCCCACGCCGCGATCCAGCGTATTACCTGTGGGTCCTGCAATGGCGGAGGGCGCCGGTACGGAGAGCCACAATGGGAGTCTGTGCTCTTGGAAGTAGTCGTAAAGCTGCCTGTAGGTAACCCCCGGTTCCACCAACGCGTAACATAGGTCGCCATCGACCTCGAGGATACGGTTCATGCGATGCAGATCCAGAACCACCTGACCCCGCTCGGCCGGCGCCGCCGAGCCATACCCGAGATTCTTGCCCGTAGAAATGGTCCAAATCGGGACCTTATACCGATTGCAGGTTGCCACGATCTTTTGGATCTGTTCCACTGTCGTTGCCAGAATGCTCGCGGACGGCGTGTGGTCGTCTTCGGACACCGGCATCATGACCTTCGTATAGGGTGCCAGGTGATCGGCGTCGGTAAGCACGTTGGCTGCACCTAACACGCGGCGGAACTCTTTCACCGCGGCATCAAACATGTGTTCAGAGACACCTTTCGGCAGCGCGATATATTTACTGGCCATTTCTTCTCCCTGGTTCGGGCGAGCAGACTTTTCCAACTGCTAAAGATCCATCACAAATGACATAAATCGTCTCTGTGGGACGATCTGGTCGCTGTCGGTTGCTCGACGCACGAACGCGCGGCGGGAGCAGCCCTCTTTGACTGAATCCATGCCGAGCGCCGCCGCCGTTACTGCATAGCCGACAGATTCCACCCAGTTCTTGGACGGTGAGCTCGTAGGATCATCGTTAGACACCTTCGACGAGATGGGGATCCATTTCTCAGTTGTATCGAGGGCGAGTAGCCGACAGCCGTCCGGAAGGGAAAGACCTGAACAGTGCAGGTGGATCGACTCCGTCTCGGCCGATCGATAGGAGCAAAATCCCGGCGCAGACCAAGCGGTGAGCCCTTCGGATACATCGTGGAGGTAGCTTTCCACGATTGAAAAATTGCCTTGGCTAAGGATCAATTGCGAGGCCAGAAGTCCGCCTGCGCTGTGATCTGGCGAGGTCGAGGCAAGGTCATGTCGGATATGACAGGGTCCATCGGTGGAACAAGCATGCGTACCCATGGATAACATCCGAACTCCGGCCGGCCTGGCCAGTTCCAGAAAGATCACTGCGCTCGCATCGTCCAGGATGGCAATCATCCGGGTCCCGCGAGACTGATCCAGCAGATGGACCATCTTATCCATGCCCGTGCACAGCCCACCTTTCAGTTGCACGGTCCGAGACCGTTCGTACGTCATGGCGACGCAGGCCGCCTGGGCGCCGCGCGCGAATGCCTCATCCGCTCCGGTGCCGCTCAATACCAACAGGCAATGTTTGGGTCTTCGCACAGGCTGGTCCGCGAATGCCCATGACGGCACTCCCAGAGCCAGGAGAATCCCGCTGGCTAACATCCCTTTGATCAAACCGCGGCGATCCACCTCCATGACGTACGCCCTCCCTATTTGTCGGCTCCTGTGTTCGATACGTACTCCGCAAGTTTTTCCAATGATTGGTCGTCGATTTCGGAAGCGCGGAAGGCCGGCATCGCACGACTTCCATGTCGCACCATCAATTGGATGTAGATGGGATCCAGAGAGCGTCCCCGAATGGTCGGCCCGACCGAAGTTTCGTGGCACAAGGCGCAGATCTTCGTATAGACCTCAGCGCCGTCCTTCCAGTTGAATCCCGCCTGAGATACGTCTTTCTGCCCGGCTCCCATTACGCCCGTGAAATTTGCCATCACGATGAGTCCGGACATGAGCATCACGAAATCCATCTGTCCTTTGTTCATGAGGGTCTCCTCGTTCGGACGACGCTGAAGTCACCTACTATCTCCATCACTCAAGCCCCAGCCTTCTTGAGTCTTCTCGTCCAGTCTTCAAGAGCCAGAAGCAGTTCTCGGATCTTTTCAGTTGTTTGTTCGTCTTTCAAATTTCCGTCCTTATCAAACTTATGATCGGCATGGGCGATCATCACCTCCGGCTGATTCAGTGGAAACATGTTCAAGAAGACGAACATCTGCCGCAGGTGATATTGCGCCCGACCTGTCCCGAACATCCCGCTGGAGGCGCCCATGACACCCACCGGCTTCCCGTCCCAAACACTTTCGCCATAGGGACGGGAGCCCCAGTCGATGGCATTCTTGAGCACGCCCGAAACGGAATAGTTGTATTCGGGCGTTACGATTAGAATGGCATCAGCCCGCAAAATGGCGGTTTTAAACTCTTGCACCGCGGGAGGCGGCTCTTTTTCGTGGTCCTGATTGAACGGTGGAATGCCGTCGAGATCGAACGTGTTGAGCGTGATGCCGGAAGGCACGAGTTTGACCGCTGCTCGGAGTGCGGCTCGGTTATAAGACTGCCTTCTGAGACTTCCTGCAAAACCCAGCATCTTGACTTCATCAGCCATGAGCAGTTCTCCCTATCACGACGCCGAGCGTCCATGCTCATCGCGTGCTGCTATTTTCTAAGCGTCAACACATAGGCCAGCACGTCCTGGATTTCAGCCTCGTTGAGCTGTTTGCTCCACGCCACCATGGAGGTCTTTGGTTTCCCGTTTTGAATGACGTCGAGCAGTTCCGACTCGGGCTTCTTCTTAGATTCAGTGCTTGTAAAATCGCCGGCGGGGGGCTTCAACTTTTTGCCAAGCGGCCCGTCGCCTTTACCTTCGGGACCGTGGCAAGTCACGCATTTGGACTGAAACACGGTTTTGCCTTTGGCGGCATCGCCTGCGGCAGCGGCCACCCACTGCGCTGTGTAACACCAGCCCGATGCCGCAAGAACACCGCCGAGTATAATTGCCACTCGCGAGATATGACGCATGCTGTCCTCCTCTTAGGATGGTGATTCATGGCTCAATACGAATCCCAATAGCGCAACGCATAGTACACGCCCCACACGATCAAGCCGAACGCGACAAGCTTGAGCCAGAGTGGGATGGACCCGCTTCGCTCCAAGATTCCAGACGGCTCATGTCGATAGATGGCCGTCTCACCCGGTGTTTCCCTCGGCGGTGCGGGCGTCGTCGAATGGACTGGGCCGGAATCGATCACCATGACGAACTCACTACTCTTGCGGTGCCATGCCGGAAGCCATCGCGTCTCCTGTATCGGCTACGACGGTGCTTCCGACAGCTGTCCGACCGGACATCGCCGCCCAAATTCTCTGTCGTGCGGTATTCCGGTCTTGTTCCTCAAGGCCGGCCGCGACAAGTTCGGCTTCGTGAGCCGTGACTCGGAGGGATTGAACAAAATGCACCAGGTCCCAGACCTCTTCCGCCGTCAGACTGTCGAACGGCGGCATGGGTGTTCCACCGATACCTGCCATGATGGTCTGAAATAGACGCGCGCCCTCATGCCCGAGTTTCACGCCGCCCGGCGCACCGGCCGCCAGAGACAAGTGTGCTGGTCTGATGGGATGCCCCCAGTCGTCCACGAGCATGCCCGGGTCGCTCAGCGCACCGTCAGCCTTGCCCTGTTCCCCGTGGCAAAGCGCGCAGTTACTTTGAAACAGCGCATCGCCGTTTTTAATGGACGTAGGCGTTACGGGCGGCTCTGGAGGAATAGCCATAGGTCGACCAGTCGGCTCCTTTGCCCATCGCTCGGAAAATGACTTCACGAACTGGATCACGGCCCATCGCTGCCGGTCAGGAAGTTCGTGCATAGCGGGCATCGAGGTGCCCCAAAGACCATGAGTGATGGTGACGTAGAGATCGGCATCGGTCGGCAAGCTGTCCTTTCCCCTGGTGGATCGGAATTTGAACAGGCCTTTTGTAAAGTCTCGAGGCTTGGGATCAAGAAATTGCGCCGAGGGACCCTTGCCATCGCCGTTGGCGCCGTGGCAGCCGGCGCAGCGCCGTTCGTAGACCGCTTGACCGAGAGACCGTACCGCCTCTCTTCCTTCAGGACTCCCCCGCAGCATGGCTGCTCCGGAGGTTGGGTGCCAGGACATTGCGCCGGCTCGCCAATCGCCGATTGACGTCCCGAGCCGCTGTAGATAGGCCACCAGAGCTTTTCCATCATCCGTCAGTTGCGGCGCAGCATCGCCTCGCCGCTCTTCAAACAGCCAGGTGAAGCGCGGCATGATGGAATCCGCGACGACATCTTGCGGATTCCAGAGGTGCGCGATGTGCCAGTCGTCGCCATACTTCCTGCCGATTCGCGTAAGATCCGGGCCGATGCGGCGCGTGCTAAACATATGCGGCCGGTCATAGGCTGACTCACCCACCTGAGACACAGGCCCCCACCGCAGCGGTTCGCCGCTCACCGGACGGACATATTGCGAGTGGCATTGCCAACAGCCGTCCCGGATGTAGACCTGCCGGCCTCGCTGCTCAAGCGGAGAATAATCATTCACCCGGACTTGCAGGCCCGTGACCGCATCGGCAACCGTTGTTGAACGGGTCGAGGCCTGTAGCCAGGGGATGCCGCCGAGCAAAAAGAAAGATCCGATAAAAAAGATCACGCCGGCTACGATGCCGACCGTCGAGGGACTCTCAAACCAATTCTTGCTCGGCAGAGAGGAGATCGTTCGAGCCGAATCCTGGAGAGGGTCACGGTCCTCGCTCTTCGCTGGCAGCCCTTCCCTTACGGTCTTATAGAAGTTGTAGGCCATGAACCCAAGTGCGACATCCATTATGGTGCCGACGATCGTGCGGGCCACCCACCATGGCTGCATCTCTTTGATCGAATCCACGAAGTCCGCACCGTTGTCCAACATAGCCCCTTGTATAAACCCCTGCGCCGTCAGCCCGAGCACCATCGCCGTAAAGCCGGTGATGGTGAGCCACAGGTGCCAGCTCGCAAGGCGATCGCTCCACAATTGTCTGCCGACGAGTCGGGGCCAAACGTAATACAATCCCCCCACCACCCACATGATCATGGCGCCGAAGACTGTTAAATGGGCGTGACCAACGACGAAATCGTTGAAATGGGTGAGTTGCTGGAAACGGTGTAAGGTTTCGACGGAGCCTTGTAGGCTGCCAATAAGATAATAGACGACACCCACCATGAGAAATTTAGCCCCATAGTTATCGCCTCCGCCTCCGCCCAGGACAGCTCCCCACCGCCCGAGCATGGTGCCGAAGAAATTGACGATGACGGTGAGGACAGGGATGACCATCCACAAGCTGTGCACGACGGCGACCGTCTGCGTCCAGTGAGGAATCGGGCTGTAGAGATAATGATGAGTACCGGTAAGAGGGTAAAACAGCGCAAATGTCCAGAAGCCCAAAAGCGAGAGCTTGTGACTGTAGAGCGCGTTCTTAGCGGTCAGTGGAAGGAAATAATAGATCGTCGCGAGACCGGCCGGCGTGATCCAAAGTCCTACCAGATTGTGCATGTACAGGCCATGAATCGCGGCGTTGTTGATTCCCATTACCGGACCATAGGGTAACAGGAGGGCGCCTATCGGTAGGTTCAAGACGGTCCATATTCCGGCAGCAAGCGCGTACCACAGCGACACGTAAAAGCGTGGAGTTTGACGACGTAGAATCGTCCCAATGACCTGAATGGCCACGCCTGTCACGACTACGAATCTCATGAGATTCAGCGGCCATTCGTACTCGGCGTACTCCACGCCGACCATGTATCCCATGAAGAGCGACAGGGAACCCAGCACAAGGAAGGTGTTCCAAATCCACAGTAACCATCGCCCCCACTCGGCCTTAAAGAGCGGTGCGCCGCAGAGGCGCGGCACATAGTAATAAAGAAGAGCGATAAAGGCCGTGGTAAACGAACCGAAGATCACCCCGCCAAGATGCACCGAGCGAAGCCGGCCGAAGCTGAACCACGGGATTCCAGCCAGGAATTCAGGATTGTGGAATTGAATCGAAACGAGAATGCCGACGAAGGGGAACACGGTGAGCCAGACGAGCGCCCACCATGCCCAGGCTTTGACGAGTGGTTTATTGACCAACTCAAGGGTGAGGGCCGTTTCCGCCATGACACATCTTCATGAGCTTCATCAACGGTGAATGGCATGCCGGCGGAGGG
>JBKPKC010000049.1:0-2400 GCA_046765595.1 Nitrospirota bacterium | reverse complement strand
GCGGCTGGCTGGTGTCGATGATGGGTGGAAACAGAGGTGGGCGGCCTGCGAGTGCTGCTCAATAGGTACAGATTTCGAACGCATCCGCAGCTGCGGTGGCGTCACCTATCGGCTACACGGAGGCAGCAGAGCCACGGTTGGGGGCATATCCCCTCCAGCTGCTCGGGACGCACTATCCGATGCTACGGGTTGATGTTCTCGAACTGCTCGACCGGCCCCGGGTTCCTGTCGCCGCCCGCAACGACCGAAATGCTGGCCGTACGATCGATGTTTCCACCCGACCGGTTGACGTCCAACCGAACAAGGTAGTCGTATTTACCCATCTCCGCAAAACAGAGACTGGCGGATGATTGGGGTGGGATGACGGCGGATAGCCTCGTCCGGTCCACATGCGTAAAGCCGGTGAGGCAGGAAACGGGGACGGCCTCCGTGGTTGGAATAATCACGGCAACAGGTTCAACCCGTTGATTCATCCATCGGACTTCATCACCTCGCCCCGCATTAAGTTGCAACGGGCTGATCTTTTGTCCAATGTTGACCGTGTGAATGCTCGAGCCATGAAAAGAGGACGGAGATCCGCATCCGGTGATCATCAGGAAGCCGACGATCCCCAGCACCCTGCCATAGCCGCCTGCGCTGTGGAAGCTGGACATGGTCTCCTCCCCGGCGGGCGCAACGTCCGCCTCAATAATCATCGCGCGCTTGCTAGGGAAACAGTGCCGGTCTCGGCAGGTACCTGTGTGGCCGATCGGACAACGGACAACAGACCTGTTTCATCGCAAGGCTTTCGGATCACGGCGAAGGGGCGGCCCTCCTGCGCACCTGTCCCCGCCCCGACGTCAGTGGAGGCGAGTATGACCGGAAGCCGTGGATGGCGCGATTGGACCTGCTTGAGTAAATCGATACCGCTCAGATGCGGCATCCGGTCATCGGTGATGACGACATCGAAGTGTCGTTTGCTCAATTCGTTGAGCGCCGCGACACCGTCACACGCCGGCACGACGTTGTAACCCTGGCGGACGAGAATGGATTCCATGAAAAACCTGGCGTGATGGTCGTCTTCCACGACCAGCACCCGCTTGCCGTATCCTTCCATCCCGGCCTCCGTCTTCTTGCTCAGTGCACCGTTATCGCCTCGATCGATCGTCTTCGAGATGCGCATCCGGCTCATGTGTGATCTGGGCCGGCTTATCTGTTCCTGGATTGATGAGAATCGGAACGTTCAGCTTGTCCGGCAGCAGCACAAACTTCGAGTTTTGGCTGTCGTAGAGCTTGAAGCGGAGATAGTCTGCCGTCAGCGTCTTGGAGATGGTCTCCTGGGCTTTCGCCTGTCCAGCAGCGCGGATGCGAAGGCCTTCCGCCTCTCCGTCAGAACGAATCCTGATGGCATCGCCCTCGCCCTTGGCTCGCCTGCGCATGATCTCGGCATCGCGGTCAGCGATCACGAGTTCGAATTCCTTCTGTTCCTTTTCCTGCTCTTTGGCCTGTTTACGCTCCACCGCTTCCAACACGATCTTCGCCAGTTCGATGTCGGCCAACGCGACGCTGGCGACTTCGAGATGGCGACCTTTGAGCTTCTCCACCACCACCGCCTGGACTTTTGCGGCGATTTCGGCGCTCTGCTCGGGCACCGTCACCATCGGATAATTGGAGACGACGCTTCGGACCGCGGCGAGCAGTTCTGGCTTCACGACTCGCGGATAAAAATCCGGCCCGATTTCTTGAGCCAGAAAATAGACTTCCTCCGGCAGCGGCCGCATGATGATCGCAGCGCGCAGCTTGACGAGGAGATCGTCGGAACTCAGGGCATCGACACTTTCCGCATAGCTTTGCCAACGGATGTCGTAGGTGAAGACGTCGTTCCAGGGGGCCCGCCAATAAAATCCGCTCTTGAGCGTTTCGTTCGTCAGCCCTTCCGTGAACGGATACCAACGCAAGCCCCGTTGGCCCGGGTTGACGGTGGTTCCACAGCCGAATTGCAGCACGAGAAGCAGACCCGCAAGCAACACGCAGCCGTAACGATTCATGGTGTCCTTTCCGTCGACGCCTGTGGCCGCACCACGAGAGCAGAACCATTGGAGATGCGCCCCGCGTCGAGATGTTCGTTGGCCAACCGCTCTCGATCGTCGGCGGCAAGGCGGTAGGACTGCGCCAGGAGATTGGCACCCGACACCCAGTCCGACTCCGTGCCGAACATCCGCGCGTACATGTCGGCGCGGGCGTCCAATTCTTCGGCCTGTCGGCGAAAGCGGAAGGCTTCTTCCTGATAGTAACGGGCAATGAGATGCTGATCGTTCGAGGCGCTGAATGAGGAAAGATCGTAGCCGCGGTCAGGCGAGCCGCAACCCGTCCAGACTCCAAACATCAGGGCGGGCAGTACAGACAGGCGGAATGTTCGAC
>JBKPKC010000048.1:0-3143 GCA_046765595.1 Nitrospirota bacterium | reverse complement strand
ATCCTGAAGGCCCCAGCGCTGCTCCCATGCTGATGCTGATGGTGTTCGTTGTGGCGTTCTGCGTGATGCTGATCGTCACCTCGATCGATGTCGGACTATTCTTCAGAGCAGCCGGATCAGGAACCGTCACGATCAGCTTCTTCGTGCTCGTGTCGTGGATCGGCGTCGTTTTATTGTGGACGTTTCTGTTTTGGGCGACGGATCCCAATTACCCGCACCTGCTGGTTCCCGGCCGCGTCCTGTTTCTCACGCACAGCTTCCTCCTGTATGGTGGAAACCTGTGGCTCTTGTGGCAGATTCGACGGCGTTGAGCCGGTGGTTTACTCCTCTGATTCACACTGTCGTTTCCATGCCGGCACTGATAGACGGCAGTGGATCTAGGACTCACCTGCGTTGACTTCGCTCGTTCAGTCGGCACACACTGGCGTCCGCATGAGTGCCAGACTCACCGTGGGGTCTCTTGCCTTCGTCATCCTGACGTCCTCTCCTGTATCCCCCGAGAGCCTTTGCGCCGAATGCCTCAAGTCCGCTCAGGAAGAGCTCAGGGGCTGCCTCGAGAATGCCATCAGCGTCGACGACAAGAACACCTGTGAAGAAAATCGGCAGGAGCGGATGAAGGCCTGCGAAGACAAGGAGTGCACGGCCGAGCGGGAGGCCAAGGAGTCAAAAAGAGAACGTCTGGAACAGGAGCGATGAGGCTTAGCCTTGCACAGCGGAATGGAATTAGTGTCGGAGCCGGACTATGTCATGAAGACGTTGGCGTTGGCGGTCCTGGCAGCGATCGGCGGCTATCTCATCGGATTGTTCTCGGGCATGTTCCTGATCGAGACCTTCTCCAGCAATCGTCATGATCAGTCGGTGGAAGCGGCGATGACGGGCGCCTTTGTCAGTGGACCTTTAATGGCAGTGACTGCCGTGATTATGGTATTGGTCGTTCGTTCCCGGACTCATTGAAATTGAGGGTAATGGAAGGGCGGCTGATGTTCCATGTGATCGTGGTGCTCCTGAGTCTCCCGTTCTGGCACCTGTGGTCGTTCCCGCTTCACGCGGCAGGAGGAGGTGGGAAAACCGAGGTCATGCCGATGGTGAAAGCCGCGCCGAGCGCTGTGGTGATTGAGACGACCGGAACTGAATCGAACCTCCGCAATCAATTACGAACCAAGAACGGCGTCAAAGACCTCGGCGCGCGCGTGCCGTTTTCACAGGCTCCGACCGGCACGTATGGGTTCATTGCGCCTCAGCTGCTCGGCATGGCTCTCGTGACGCAAAGTCCCGACCTCGTGCTTGAACCCAGCGCACCGGCTTCGAATGCGTACGAGATTCACAAACTTGCAGACGGCAGCGGGATGGTCGTGGGATTCATTGAGCAAGCGCTCATTGCACAAGTGACACCGGAGAACCGGCCTCATCACGTTCGGATCGCCCTCTGCTCCAATCGCTCAGACAAAATGCCGTATATCGCCGCGGTACCGCTGACCAAGCTCATGGTCGATCGGATGCCGGTGCGTTTGGAACCGAAGAATCCGGATGGTCCTGTCCTGCTCGACATGGATCTGCAAGGGACGGCCAACCGCAAATCTGTGCCGGGACTCCAATAGAGCCGGTTGAGCCTGCGACTTAGAATCCAAGCGCTTTTTCGAGATCGTCCTGCCCCTTCTTGAACTGCTTCTTCTCTGTGTCATCCTTTTTCTTCGTCAACGCATCGAGTTCCTCGGCTTTTTTCTTTGCGGCCTCGTTCTCTTTCTTCCTCGCCTGTTCTTGTTGTTCTTCTTTGAGCGAAACGACTTGTGCCGCTTTGATCGCTTCGTCAGGCACCGTCACCCACGCCAGACGGTAGCCCGGACGCTTGAGCGCCAGGTCTTGATAGGTGACGACGTACCGTGTTGGATAGCTGCGCTGACCAATCTGCCGCTCTTCCAGTACATACACTGTCGGTGAGCCGAGCAGCGCCGGCTCGTAGGAATCGAAAGCCATTTTCATGGTACGCCCCATCGACAGAGATTGGACGTTCTGCATGTATTGCAAGAATGCTTGTGTATCTGTGGGATCAGGTGGCTTGACGCTCTCCATGCGTTTGGCGTGCGCGTCTTGTGCTTGATCAAGCGCGTGTTCTTCATCTTGTAACTGGTAGCGGTACTTGTCCTGAAAATCGTCGAGCTTAAACGGCCCTTTTTTCGCTTTAGACTTAAAAAACGCACCCGCATCACCCTTGGTGACATAGGACAGGCGACCGACTGAGGGGTCGCTGGCATAAAACAAATAGGTGCTCTCCGGTGCAACCACGAATGAGTATTTGCCTGCGTCGGCCGGAGTTTCGGGTGTCAGCCCGGATTTCAATTGTGGGGTGCGTTTCGCCAGCAGGCTGATGGCGCTGCCTTTGCCATGGGAGATGGCTTGGGAGACCGCACGGCGCACATCCGGCACCGGATCGTTGGCCAGAGGCGCCAAGGCCTCGACATCTTGATCCTGCGGGCCGATCATGCCGATAGCATCCGCCGCGGCAATTCGCAACTCGGGCTCATGGCTTTTAAAGATCCCGAGAATCGCCGGCAAGTACGTGCGATCGGTAGAAGATCCCAGCGTTCGCAAATCTTCTTTGAAACTCTCGATGGCGTCTTTTTTGATCTTGTCGCAGGGGTCGGCCGGGGACGGCTTATTGGCGCACTGATTCATATATTGTCCGACGATGTTCTGTGTGTTCCCCGGAGCGCCGCTCGGCGAGGTGGGTTGAATTCGCTCCGGAGTGGACTCCATTCCTCTAAGAGAAGTGGCTTCAGACCGCATCGGCAGTGTGCCCAGGACGCCAACCAAGACGGCACCCGCCGCTGCGACCGATACAGGTGTTAACGACGTATTCATGAGGCTCCTCCTGGACGTCTGCTCGTTGCTAGCGAAGGACTTTTCTGAGGCCGTCCACCCGCTCATAAGCCGCCCGTTGCCGTTCCTGCTCCGCGACCCGGTTCTCGAGCGCCCATCGAACGCTTTTATCCAGCGAGCAATATTTCTTCATCGTCTCCAATTCGCTTTTTAATCGCTCCAGCTCCTTCTGATAGCCGGCCTGCTCTTCCCGCATATACTCCACCAAGCGCTGCTTGCTTCGCCAATCCACAAAGGGATTCATGCTCTTATTGGCGTCGCAGGCT
>JBKPKC010000047.1:0-5829 GCA_046765595.1 Nitrospirota bacterium | reverse complement strand
TTTGGACTCGGGACCTGGCTCGTCTGGTGGTCTGCTCTCGTGCAGCGCTCCTTCACGCTTGAAGAGATCCGGTCGGCCTGCCAACGGGTCATGCCGGAGACCGTGGAACGCTGCATCGACACAGTCACTATTCAGCGGGGGGGCGCGAGGCGATGAGGGCGCGAACGCTCGTCGGCGTATGTGTCCGGGCGCTTGTTGTCGTCGCCGTACTCGAGAGCCAGGCCTTTGCGCAAGACGCCGTCGAGGAGAAGCGCCCGAGGTTGGAATTCGGTCTTGGCGGCTGGGTCATTACGCAAGGAGAGACCAAATGGGCGCACAATGCTTCAACGATTCCAGGACTCGGGAATCCGACGTCGAAGCTGACCTATAAGGATGTCGGCACCAACATTATTGAGGGGACAGCGCGCTTGTGGGTGACCCCGAAATGGTTCGGCCGGCTGACGGGGGGATTCGGGGCAATCGGCGGGGGGCGACTCACTGATAATGACTACCTGAGTGCCGATGGTGGAGCGCCGTCTTCACAAACGTTCAGCGACATCAGGGGCGGCAGTACGTGGTATGTGAATGCCGATGTCGGCCGTCGCGTTGTTGAATTTCCGCACTCGCGCGGCTGGCTGGACGTCTTTGCCGGATATCAGTATTGGTATCAGCGGAGTACCGCCAGCGGTCTCGGCCAGGTGGCCTGTTCGACGGCTGGTCAAACGACGGATCTCGATCCCGGCCGCACCGGCACTCAACCGCTCTGTCCGGCCCCGTCCATCAGCAATTCAATCGACGTCATCACCAATACGAGCAATTGGCACTCGATTCGAGTAGGAGGCGCAATCGAATATCGGCTCACGCGGCGGCTGAGCCTTCAAAGCACGATCGCCTTGATTCCGATAAGCATCATTGACAACAAAGACGTCCATCATCTCCGCCCCGATCTGAGCAAGAATCCGAGTCTGTCGATGTTGGGGTATGGGATCGGCGCCGATGCAGATATCGGCGCACGCGTCATGATCGTGAGAAATGTGTTTGCCAGCGTGGGCTACCGTGTCTGGTGGAACCGAATGCTCGATGGCAACTTGACCTTCCATAATAGTGACGGGTCCTCGAACGAATTCCCGCTGACGGAGTTCCAGTCCTTCCGCCATGGCCTCACAGTTGGCTTGAACTATTCTTTCTAACCGTTTGTTGATGGAGGGATGTTCTTAGCAGTGCCCAGGGGGCCGTCTCGGCGCCTCGGGGTGGGTGGGCGAATTGGAAAGAGGCGTCTCGGCGCCTCAGGGTGGGAGGGTGACAATCGCCGTGTTTCTGAACAGCTGTGACGCGAGTGGACGGTTTCAACGGCGGCGCCCGGCAGGCATGGTCTCATCCTCGTAACGGGCAAACAGCCGCTTTGCTTCCGGGTGTAAATGGCCGGGGTGTCCGTAGGGAATACCTATGGTGCGGAATAACGGCGTCAGTTTCCCATCAGGATGGAGATAACCGGCCCGCAGGGGCACGGTCCGCTTACTGTGCTTGATCAGGCGGCAGGGCGTTGTGCGAATGGAAGTGAGCCATTCGGCGATATCGTGGGGATTGCCGATGGACGCTGAGAGCAGCAGAAGTCTGGCCTGAGATGGACAGAAAATAATCGTTTCTTCCCAAACGACCCCGCGCTCCGGATCTGCCAGATACTGCGATTCGTCCATAATGACCAGCCCCAACGTGTCGAGCCGCAGATCAATTTCGCCGCCGGCCGCGTCGTATAGCAGATTGCGCAAGATCTCCGTCGTCATGATCAAGAGCGGCGCCTGTGCGTTGTCCCGGCGGTCGCCGGTGAGGATGCCGACGCGTTCTGGGCCGAAAATTCGGCAGAACTCCGTATACTTTGTGTTAGACAAGGCCTTGAGCGGCGACGTGTAGATGACCGTACGGTTTTCGTCCATGGCGCGGCGCGAGGCCTCCACTGCGACATACGTTTTTCCGCTACCGGTCGGCACGCTCACGATCACATCGCCCGATTGTAACTGCTCCAGCGCATCCTCCTGCCAGAGGTCCGGAACGAACGGTTGCGGCGGCGGCACGCCGATGCCTTCCAGCCAGGCGGCCAAGGGGGCGGCGGGTTCGTGGTGCTCGGCCTCGTGATGCGAGACATGCGATCGGCTATGAGGCTGGTGTCTCGGCCGACTGGGCCGGCTCCCGGCCTCTCGAGGCACGGGCGGCGCGGGCCGCGCTTGATGCTCGCCGATCAAGGCCATGAGATCTGATTCGAAGCCTTGCCGGTTTTCGGCAGAATGGCGCAGCAGGAGTTCGATCAGCCGGCGCTTGCCGGCCCGAAAATGGCGATGCACCCGTCCACGTGCCAGTCGGTGCAGAAGAGCGATCGGTTGCTGCGCCAGGAGTTTCTCCAGTTCGTCTGTCGTCATTTCACGCCTCAGTCATTCGTCAATGGTCAATAGACACAGCAGGCGATATGATCGGACCGGTCAGACGAATGGCCATCGTCCGGTCATGCCCCTCACGGCAGTTCTTCCAACACGCCGCGGCGCAGAATCGCAATGGCTTGTGAGGCGCAGTCGGCGAGCGCTGGATGCGTGTGCCTCAGTCCGTGAACCTGTGAGAGAAACTCCAGTGTGCGTGCCAATAAACGATAGATATCGCCTTCGGCCATCGTGGTTTTCTTGCAGAGCCCGATCCATGTGAGCGTCGGATCTGCGATCCATTGTTCGGTGACCGCCGCGATATCGGCGCGCAACAGCGGAGGATCTTCATACGGCGACAGCGTCTCCGCCAATTTGCGGACCTGCGCCAGGAGCGACCCCAGACCAGGACTGATGCGCGGAAAGGCGCCGGGCCGGTCGTCGTCGTGCGCGATGCTCGACATCACCGCGGCCAGCAGTGCCGGCGAGGCGCCGGTGAAGGCTTCTGCGCGAACGAGTTCCGTGATCAGCAAGGAATGATCGATGCGGATCAGCCTGGCCCATTCGCCGGTGTCCGTCAGGTGGGCGGTGGGCGACAGATAGCCGAACTGCTGCAGCGCATCGATCTTTTCCTGAAATCGGTGCCAGAGACTCGTGCGGAGCGCCTGAATGGCCTTCATATGACGCTGCTGTTCCTGCCGGAGCTTCGACGCATGCGCATGATCCTTCTGACAAGCGGAACGAGACGGGCAGGTGGGACATGAAAAATCGCCCAAGGTTTGCACGATGGCGTCGGGAATCAACTCCTCCTTCGGCACCAAGATGGGAAGGACAGGGAGACGCGGCGGCAGTTCCTCCACCTCGCGAATGAGGTGTTCGATGCTCTCCGGCGTGCACCACGGATACACCGGCGCCTCCGTGCAGTCCAGCACGTGGTCGAACACTTCGGTCACAATGGCGGCAGGGACTTCCGTGATCGCGCCTCCGGGACGCAGCAGCGTGACCATCGGACTTTTTTGTCCCTTGCTTCGATACTGCCTGAGGACGACGCCGCGGCTCTTGGAGAGCCCCGCCACCCGTCCAGGCGTCAGGAAATGAAACCGCGCCGCCACTTCCGGCGGCTCATGCCTTCTGGCCGGCGTGCGATGGGTTCGTTGGCGCCGGACATGGTCGAACAATTGCCATTGCGAAATCCAATCCGTGCAGACACGGGGACCGTAGGGCTCGAGCTGCCGGTGCACTTCATCCAGCTTCCGTTCGAGGACTTCCGCGCGTTGGTTCAACTGAAACTGCGCAAAGCTCTTTGCCAGAATGGGCTGCATCTGATCGAGCGGGTGGGCCTTGAGCAGGTTCAGCACCATGGGATAGCTGATCACGAACTGGCTGTTGATGGCTTCAGGCTGACCCGTGAGCCCTTTCGTAATCACGCTCAGGTCGATGTAAGGAGACGGCGTGACGATGGCAAATCCCACGAGATCTTTTCCGCGCCGGCCGGCGCGTCCGGCGATCTGCTGCACCTCGCCAATCGTGAGGTCGGTGAAATCCCGCGCCTTTCTGATGCTCGATTGCGTGATGATGACCGTCCGTGCCGGAAAATCGACTCCCGCCGCCAGCGTGGTGGTGGCAAAGACGGCATCGAGGCAGCCGTGCCGCATCAACTCCTCCACCGCAATTTTCCACGAGGGCAGATGTCCGGCGTGATGCGCCGCGACGCCGATCCGTTGGACGGTCGGGATCAACGGATGTTCGGCAATGCTCGGATACTGACTGATGACCTGCTCGAGAACTTTGGCGATCGCCTCTTGTCTGGCGGGAGGCAGGAACGAGCGGGTATGGTCGAACGACTCCATGGCTTCGTCGCAGGCGCGTCTCGACGTCAGGAACACGATGGCAGGGGTAAGGTGTCTCTGCCGGAGGGAGTCGATCAGATCAACCGGATGAATCGACGGAGGCATTCAGCTTCATTCCCTTCGAGATCACGACGATGCCGGATTCGGTGACGTTGAAGCGTTGGGCATCGGCGGTCCGGTCGTATCCGATCTCGGTCTTGGGCGGAATATCGACGTCTTTGTCGATGATGGCGCGCCTGATGCGGCAGTGCTCGCCGATCACCACGTTTTCCATGATGACCGATTCTCTGACGTCGGCGTGGTCCTGCACCCGCACGTTGGGCGACAGCACCGAGGTCTGCACGCGTCCGCCTGAGATGATGCAGCCGCCGCAGACGATCGAGTCCAAGGCCACGCCCATGCGGCCGCCCTGGTAGTCCTGCGCGAAGACGAACTTGGCCGGTGGGTATTGCCCTTGATAGGTACGGATGGGCCACTGCTGGTCATAGAGATTGAACAGTGGGTCGACGGCGACCAAGTCGAGATTGGCCTCCCAGTAGGCGTCCAGAGTTCCGATATCCCGCCAGTACTTGACTGCCTTCTTGTTCGCGTCCTGGAAATTGAAGGCATACACCCGGCGGGAACCGATCATGCGTGGAATGATGTTCCGGCCGAAATCGTGCGCGGTATTCTCCTGAGCGTCGGCAATCAGTTCTTCGCGCAGGCTTTTGGCACGGAAGAGATAAATGCCCATCGAGGCGAACGCTTTGGACGGATCGCCGGGGATGTGCGTCGCATTCGACGGTTTTTCGTTGAATTCCTTGACCGCGAAATCCTCATCGACGCTCATGATGCCGAACCGCTTGGATTCCTCGATGGGAATGTCGAGCGCCCCAACGACCACGTCCGCGTCCTTCGCGACGAGCCAATGGAACATTTCCATGTAGTTCATCTTATAGATGTGATCGCCGGCGAGGACGAGGACGTACTCCGGCTGATCGGTATCGAGGAGAAACAGGTTCTGGTACACGGCATCGGCGGTCCCGCGGTACCATTCTTCACTGATCCGCTGCTGTGGTGGAATGGACGCGATGAATTCGCCCAGTTCGGCGTTATAGACGTCCCACCCGGTGCGGATGTGGCGGTCCAGCGAATGCGATTTGTACTGGATCAAGACGGCTACTTTTCGCAGGCCGGAATTCAGGCAGTTGCTCAGCGTGAAGTCGATGATGCGATATTTCCCGCCGAACGGGACGGCGGGCTTGGCCCGGTGTTCGGTGAGCGGATGCAGCCGCTCTCCCCGGCCTCCGGCCAGGACCATCGTGAAAATGTTCTGCATGGCCGCGATTGTAGCAGCCTCGGCAAATAGAAAGAAAGCGAATCCGTTGACATCCAGGGTGGGGCAGTTGATACTACGAACCGATGGTCATCGGTCATCAAGCGGTGGGCTCAAGGGGTGCATAATGAAAGAGGATGTTCTGGTGTCGTCCCTGGCGAAAAAAGCTGGTTCGCTCTCCAAGAAAAAGTCGCCCCGTGAGGACCAGGAAGGCCTCCAATGGCGCCTGGAGCATCTTGAGTCGCAGATGCAGAAACTCTCCGAACTGGTACGAGAC
>JBKPKC010000046.1:0-6171 GCA_046765595.1 Nitrospirota bacterium | reverse complement strand
GTTTTGTAGGCCAGCAGATGATCGAGCGCGCTCATGTTCACGGCCCGGTCGTCTTCAGGAATCTGTAGGACGGCTTTCAGTTCGGATGCGAACAGCAGCCGGCCGTTGACCGTCGCGTAGTAGAGCGGCTTGATCCCCAGCCTGTCGCGGGCAATCAACAGCCGGCGCCGGCGTTCATCCCAGACGGCAAAGGCGAACATCCCTCGGAGACGGTCAACGCAGCGATCTCCGAACTCTTCGTACAAATGAACGATGACTTCCGTATCGGTGGCGGTGGAAAAGCGATGCCCGCCGCGGGTCAATTCAGCGCGCAGTTCTTGGAAGTTGTAAATTTCCCCATTCAATACCACCCAAATCGATCCGTCCTCGTTCGACACCGGCTGATGGCCCGTCTGCAAGTCGATGATGCTCAGCCGGCGCATCGCCAGACCGATCCCTCGGTCGAGATACACCCCCTCGTCGTCCGGTCCGCGCGCAATCATGGCCGCACACATCGCCCGCAACTCCTCTTCAAGCACCGATCGGCCATTCAGACTCATGATGCCGGCAATACCGCACATACCAATCGTCCTCCTTCCCGGTCGACGCGACCTTCGACCAGGATGCAACCATCATTGAACCGAGGGAATGGAAGGGACGGCACTTCAGCCCGCGGCGCCGCTCGCAACACCCTGGACGTGGCGCGCCGGGGTGATCCCGACGATGGACGTCGGTCAGGCCGCTCTGGCCTTTGAGATATCGCCCGTCGCCGGTTCGCGCTGCTGCGGCTGACTCGATTCCCCCTGGCGCATTGCGGGGAACAGCACACGGACCAGTCTGAAGGGATACCCACTATTGTTCCGGCTTTCGATCGCAAAGGTTCTGCAGAACCTCTCCCATCCGCCGTCCTGCAGTTCTTCCAACGTCCCGTTCACGGCCAGCGTATCGAAGCCGTAAAGAGACGTGAACATGAACGCCAGCGATTCAGAATGTAATGCGAGTTCCGGAGAACGGCCGGAACGAGTGATCGCGCGCCTCGCCAGATCCAGACGCACGACGTCCCCGGTATCCACAAGTTTCACGGTGACCGGTCTGAAGGCGATGCACAGACACCTGCATAGCCAAATACGCCACCACGCATTCGTGGTTCGCAGCCTTCCGCAATACGTTTTGAACAAGTCAGACAGCTGATCGATCGAATACGAGTTCTCATAGCGGCTATACGTCTTGTTGGATGCGAACGCATTCTCCCAGAACGACAATGACGACTCCTGCTGTTTCGGACTGTCGTTGTCCAAATCAAGACTTTCCATCGGCTTCAGAAACACGCACCTAAAATCGGCGCCAGCGGCACGACACACGTCTTTGACCGCGCGAGGGGTGTTCATCGCATCGTTCAGATGGTTGTTCAAGACATTGGCAAAGTACATGAAACTCCCGAATGGAATGACCGTCTTGGCGTGCAACCGTTGACCTTGCCTGACCAGTCTCGTCAATTGGTCCTGGGCTGCCGCGCGCCGCGCCTGAACATGATCACGCCCGCCCTTGGGCGTCGAATAGCTGAACTCGGTGAGCAACACGTCGCAGTGCCCATATTGCCGTTGGAAGGCCTTGAGGCGTTTTTCAGAATGCATTGGACAATCGTTCAAATTGAAAATGTCGATCCCCGCCACATTGACGAGAAGCGCAGAGTCGTACAATCCGTCCGTGACGACGCGAACGGTAAACCTGTCCTCGAGAGTGAACGTATCCTCCGTCGCCACTTCCACGCTTTGAAAGCCGCCGCGCTTGAGAAAGTTGATCACTCGCTTGTCTTTCGTGTGCCGGAACATGACGACGATCCTGTTGTCGAGGATCGCACCCTGATACTTTCGAAAGAAGTCCCGGGAAAAATGATCCGGATGCTCGCGTGAGATCCAAATGTATTTGGTGTCCTTGAGGATGCACTCAATCTCCTTCTCGTTGTTCTCACGGAGCAGACGCCAGGCTCTGTGATAGGCCTGACCTTCATACCAGGGGTCCGTCAAGATGGATTGTTTTTCACCTTTGATGAGAATGGATGCGTGATTGACCAAGGTGAGCGTGTTGGTCACCATACGCCTCTCCATACGCTCGTACTTGGCGCCGGGGACCGCATTGTGCCGCGCGCTGTCCGGGGCAGGACCAACCCCTCCCGCCGGGTGGGCAGTGGCGGCACACAGCGCGCTCCGAATATCCTTGTCTTATTCTTCATGCACTCGTAGTCCGAGGCAGATCCCGCTTCTGACGAAGCGATAGGCTGGGTGCTTCTGCAGCCACGGCAAGACGGAGAACTTCAGTCGATGCAAGACCCGCAAATGCGGCCGATTAGGAAAAATGAATAGCCATGAGTGCTTCCTAGTCTGGCGCGCCCATTCGAGTTTCCAGCGTTCGGAATTGCCGAGAAAATCGACCTCGGTCAACCCCCGCTTCCAGGCATCACGCAACATTATTTCACACAGCAGCAGAGAGGGACCGAAAGCCGCAAAGTGCGGATCATAGCCCGATTTCAGGATGTACAGTTTGTGTTCAAACAGCAGCGCGATCTGCACAGCGATTCGTTTTCCGTTGACCGCCAAAAAATGCAGTTGCAGCCATCCCGCCTCTGCGCCCCGTGTTAACAGCGTGCGATAGAACGCAAGGCGATCGGCCCGATTCATGATCGCGGTGCCCGCCTGCCCTTTCCAGGCAGCCGCCTCCAAGAGGAAGGCTTCGTCCAGCGAGCGGCTCAACTGCTCACCGCCGGTCACGATCTCGTGCTGCACATCTCCGATCCGATGCAACCCTTTCGCGCGACCCCGCAAATGGGAGAGATGTTTTTTGGACAAGGTCTTGACATACCCTTCCCACGGTCCCTCGATCGGAATGAACGGACCATCGGAGGAATGCCAGTGACCAAGAAGAAACTTGCTCTCAAAGGCCCAGAAGCGCAGGTATTCGACGCCGCGCGCGCGGTTCGGGATCTGCCGCAGTTCTAAGATGTCCCACGTCGAGGATTCGGCCGCGAGAAACTTCCAGATGGCCTCGGAAGCTTCTTTCGCCCGCCGGGTCAGAATAATGTCGAACCGTTCCGTATAGACATTGGCAATGCCGCGGAGACGACGGAATTGGAGGCCGAACATACGGCCATGGTCCACCATCAGCGGCGCAATGGCGATCGGGTCCCTCCCTTCCCTGACGACCAGAATGTGTAAGGCGCCCTCGTGCTCGAAGCAGTCCCACCACGTCCGGACCCATTCATGCCGCATGAACGGGTGATCGATGCCCGCCTCGGCGACGAGGCGGTTCCACACCGGCTTCAAGGCGACAAAGGATTCGTGATCCTGGACCAGCTCCACTGATAACTGCTTGACCGACTCCTCCTCCGGTGGGTCGGATCCATTTCGTCGTGGCTGTGTCGGTTGGTGCTGCTCAACTGGAATGAATTCCGCGGTTTGCATGTCACGTCCCTCCTGTTTGCTCCGGGTACGCCCCGAAGCCCCCGACGTTGGATGATTCACCCGTGATGTCCGTGGGTCCACAGTCGTGTCAACTCCCGCGATCCTCGCCTGGATCACACCGATTGGAATTCCGGTGCGCCCACGGCTTCAGAACGGCGCGCAAGCCCGAGCTCCCTGACCTGTCGAGCCATGTATTCGATGTGTGGACGACCGAGATCCTGATGGATCGGCAGTTCCAAGACATGCCGACGCAGAAAGCGCGAGTCCTCCGCCTCATGCGACGTGACCGACACATCCCCCTGATTCCACAGTTCCGTCGCCATCACGCCGCGACTCCACAACGCGCGTGCGGCCTCGCCCTTCTCTTCCACGAGCAATGGAAAGAACAACGGACACACCCCCGGCGCGAGATCCGTGCGCACCGCTTCGGCAGCAAACTCCCCGCTCAAGAGATGAAAATGTTCGCGGCGTCGACGCCTGATGGCCTCGTAGTCCAGCCGACTCAGCAAACGCCGGGACGCCGCGGCCATCCCGATATCGACGTTGGCGAGATCAAACCCCGTGTCTCCGACCGGCACGCGTTCAACGCGCAGCCGGGTCAGCATCCCCCCGACGGCTTGTTTCCAGTCCATCAACCGCCTGCCTAGCTGCGGTCGCCGGCTGCGACATCGTTCCACAGCGAGTTCAGCCATGCGACCGGCGGTAAAGATTCGGCCGGTTCGCCTGAGACGCAACTCCATCAGCCGGTCAAACCGCCCACGGTTCTGGACCAGTACGGCTCCATCGGGGAGCGGAAGCGTCTTGTAGAGACAAAAGATCGCGTAATCCCCGAACGTTCCGACCGGCCGTCCTCCGGTCTCGGTCAGCAAGGCCATCGCGCAATCTTCCACCAGCAGCAATTGGTATTCATCGCAGAGCGCTCGCAGGGCTTCGATCGGTTGAGGCCATCCGGCGTAGTGAATGACGAACAGCACCTGAGGGCGGGTCCGCTGACAAGCGCGGCGTAACGCGTCCAGGTCGATCCCGAACCGTCTCGTCGCCGGATACCAGACGATCTGCGCTCCCGAAGCGCGAATCGCGCGAACTTCGTTGCCCATGTGATAATCGGGCACGAGCACGACCGCACGGCCGCTGCCGACCAGCTCGGTGAAGAGATAAAAGATGGCGCTCCTCGCCGTGTGGAAAAAGGTGATGTGCTCTTGGTCGAGAGGAAAGGGCAGCGGATGAGCATCCGACTTGCCGAACAACTCTTTGAATCCCAGGCCGGGCCATGCGGGCAGATACATTGGCGCTGCGTCTCCGGTTCTTACTGGTTCGCCAGCTTTTGAACTTCCGTCAGGATGTCGGCATCCTGATCGACCCTTTCGCCCACCGGCACCACGTACACGCGGGAGATTCCTGCGACTCGACGGAAGTCGGTCACGGCCATTTCATGGAAACCGGCTTTCATGACTGCCCGCCGCATCGACCGATTGGTTTCTTCGACTTTCATGGCAATCGTGCGTATCCCTTCTTGCTCGAGGCTCCGAGCAATCATCGACCAGGCCGCCGGAGCGATGCCCCGTCCGCGATATCCGATGTCGGTCACGACCCCTTCCAGGCAGACCGTGTTCGCGGGAAGGTCCTTCCATCCACCCCGTGCGGCGACCGTCGGCATCCGTTTGCGAAAGACCCAGCAGCAAAAGACGGCCCGTTGATTGTCCTGCACGAGCCAGAGGTCGCCGCCTTCCCCCATATACGATTCCGCGGCGCTCCATCCATACAGGTTGTACTGCGTCAGCAGATCAAGATGTTCACGACGGGAGCGGCGCAACTTCAACCCATCGGGTAACGGGCGTGCCGCTTGAACGTGTGGGGGGGCGGCCACATACCAAATGTGACGCTCATGCTGATACAGGGTCGTAATCACGTACTGCTTGGCATTGCGTCCCGCCAGCGTGAGGCATCCCCGGACTCCGTGCCGGAGCACGGCCCGGCGGGTCGCCTTGATGCGCGGCATCAAACTGACCTTGACATGGTAGAGGAGGCGGGATTTGAGACGGTCCGGGAAAATAAACAGCCAGAAATGCCGGTGCAACCCGGTCGCCCAATCCAGTTTCCATCGTTCGGCATCCCCGAGAAAGTCGACTTCCTGGAGCCTCAATCGCCAGGCTTCTTCAAGGATTTTCATGGACAACACATGTCCCGGAGCGAAGGCGGCATATTGCGGATCGTATCCGGTCTTCAGCATGAACAGTTTGTTCTTAAAGAATAGTGCGATCCGCACGGCAATCCGCGTGCCGCCCACCTTCAAGAAGTACAGCCGAAGCCAGCCGTTGCGGACCGCCATTTTGATGACATCCTGATAAAACGATGTGCTGTCCCGACGGCTTTTAATGGCTGTCCCTTCCGCCCCCTTCCAAGCTGAAGATTCCAATCGTAGGGCGTCTTCGAAATCTCGATCCATGCAGGCGTCCGAGAGGATCACCTCCAACTCGAGGGAACCATGCTGTTCAAGATTCGCGATCCGTTTCCTCATGTCGTGGCGGTGCGTCTTCTTCAACCCTTTGTAATACGTGTCCCAGTCGCCGTGCACGGCCACATAGGGAGACTCGGAGGACGGCCAGCGGCTGACGGCGCATTGCGTTCGGTTCACCGAGGGTGGAAACATGTCGAGCGTCGCGCTGTGAGCCGGGAGTTGCCGCAGTTCGAGCACATCCCATTCATGCGCATGACCGGCAAGATAGTCCCAGAT
>JBKPKC010000045.1:0-4710 GCA_046765595.1 Nitrospirota bacterium | reverse complement strand
ACTGACGAAAGAGCCACTCAAGGAATCCACGATCCGGATGAGCCCTCCCTGTTCAACGATAAACAGGCGGTTCTCGTTTGTGTTCCCGGTTGGCGCCGTGAGGAATAAAGGGGAGGCGAAAACGGTCGACGTCGCGACAGGCTGCAGCGTCAGGGCATTGGAGATTCCCGGGGGAGGCACCGTACCGCCGCCACCCCCTCCGTCGCTGCCGTTACAGGCCAAGGCGAAGAGCGCAAACAGGCCGAAGCACGAGGACGCCCATATGCGGAATGCCCACCGCGACATGTGACCAGAGTACTATGAGACGGTCGTTGGCTCAATCCTGAAAATGCGTTGGGCGATGCAGCGGTTCTAACGACGATTATTTAAATATTCCGTCAGGATAGGGCCATTGCCTTGTCCGAAGGAGACGCCGATCCGCAGTTGCTCGAGGTACTGTTCCAAGGTTTTGCCGCCGAGGTCGATCTTGCGGACTTCAAAGAATTCGCGGACGTCCCGTTCAAGCTCGGGCTTCGCCAAGGCTGTAATGCCGCCACACATGCGCCGGAGCCCCTGCTTCGGAAAGCGCCGGTCCAAGACGTCCCAATTGCTCTTCACGAAGCGCCAGCCTTGTTCACGCCCATAGACGTTGCTCATGACCGCACTGACCATGAAGGGTGCGTCCTGCGTCCTGATCTGGCCGTCGAGCGTCCTGGCCAGTGTCCGTTCGAGGAGCGCCTCATGCCGGAACATGGCTAAAGAAAACAGATAGCGGCGCTCTTCCTGCGGCGTCGCGGCCGTTTTAAACCGCTCGGAAAATTCGTCGTACCGCGCGCCGTCCCCGATAAAGGCCAAGATGGACACGAGGGCGGGAAGCAGGTTCGGATCGACGGTCGCAGGATCCTTTCGGGCGGCGGCATACAGCTCTGCGGCACGAGCTTGCGTCGCAGGATCGTTGCCCAGCCGTCCGAGTGCGCCGATCAGTTCGCTTCTGAGTTGCCGGGTGAGATCGTTCTCGCCGGCTGCCGGCGACCAGCCCACCGCGGCGGCAGCGGGACCGATTCTCGTCCGCACAAAGGCCTCCAGCCGGGGGCGGTGTGAGGCATCAATAATCCGGTTCAAGAAGCCGAATGAATCGATCAACACGGCCCAGACATTCTTATCCCGCTCTCCCATGAACCGGCCGGTGAGGTCGAGGTAGGCCGGTAACGGCATCAAACCCGCAACAGTGGACGCCCAGGCATCGTTGATCAGATTGAATCGTTCAATGGGCGCCAGCGTTTCCAGCCCGCCTTCGATTAATCGCTGGAGCAGGAGCGGTCCGTAGCGCACCCGATAAAAGCCGTAGCCCTGTTCGTTGACGACGACGAATTGCATGCCGCGGGGAATTGTGATGCGTTCTTCAGCACGGGTCAGCAACAGCCGACGACTCTCCGTTTGCTCTCCGGAGTGTATTCGAAGCTGGATCGGCACTTGCCAACGACCGGCCACAGGGTCGGGAAGGTATGTGAAGCGCTGTTGAGTCAGGACGAGTTCAGATGTGTCTGCCAGATCGACGGTCACCAAGGGATAGCCCGGCTGAAAGATCCAGCCGTCCATCAGGTCGGGAACCGCTTGCTTGGCGGCTTTGCCGAGGGAGATCCAGAGATCTCCGGTATCGGCATTCGCGTACGCGTGTGTCCGGAGGTAATCCCTGACGCCGTCGCGGAACACGGTGGGACCGATGTGCTGTTCCAACATCCGAAGGACCGAGGCGCCCTTTTCATAGGTCAGCACATCGAACATGGCCTCCGCATCCTTTGGGGCGCGAACGGGATATTCGATGGGACGGGTGCTGTGCAATCCGTCGACCGACAAGGCCGCGGCCCGCGAGACGCCGAACGAATCCCATCGCTTCCACTCCGGCTTCCACTCATCGACCGCCAACATCTCCATGAAGGTGGCGAACGCCTCATTGAGCCATAAGCCGTTCCACCACGACATCGTTACGAGATCGCCGAACCACATGTGCGCGTTCTCGTGGGCCACCACGTCAGCCACCCGTTCCAATTCTCCATGGGTGCCGGTACGGGGGTCGACGAGCAGAGCGGTTTCACGGAACGTAATGGCACCCAGATTTTCCATGGCGCCCGAGGCAAAATCCGGGATAGCCAGCAGGTCCAATTTGTCTCCGGGATAAGGGATTCCGTAATATCGTTCAAAGAACTGCAATGAGGCGGTGGCGATCTCCTGTCCAAATCTTGTGAGGTGTCGTTTCCCCGGCACCGTCCATAAGCGCAGGCTCGTCTTTCCAACGGACGTCGGGTCGCTCGCTTCCATTCGGCCGACCACGAAGGCGACTAGATAGGTGGACATCTTGATCGTATCGGCGAACGTGACGAGTTTCTTGGATCCCTCGGTCGTCTCCGACAGAACGGCGCTGTTGGAGATTGCAGTCAGATTCGGGTCTATTGTGAGCGTGGTCGAAAATACGGCTTTGAAATCCGGTTCATCCCAGCAGGGGAATGCCCTTCGGGCATCGGTGGCTTCGAACTGAGTGGCGGCAATGGTCTGCATCGCTCCGGCCTCATCCTTGTACGTGCTCCGGTAAAAACCCCGAAGCTTGTCATTGAGCGTACCTCGAAACCGGATGTGCAACAGCCATCGCCCGGGCGTCATGGACCGTTCCACAGTCAGCCTGCAACGCTGGAGGGCTTCGTCCAGGACGATTAAAGCGGACTGCCTTTCGCCACTCGAGCTCTCAACGGCGGCGTCCTCGATTGCCAACTCGAGCGCGTTGAGCACGATCACATCTGCCGGCTCGGCGACCGTGAGCGCAATCGTCACCCGGCCGCGAAACGTGGCTTCAGTCAAATCCGGCTCGAGTCTCAGGTCGTATCTCGTAGGAAGCACATGGCGAGGCAGTCGAAAGGGATCATCAAAGCGCTGAGCAGTCCGGTTCATGTGTTCACCTTTAGTTTGTTCGGTTCCCGTGTGGGTTTCGCTTGGAAGGACTCGACCCAATCCCGTGACGAGCGGAGCGGCTAACAGTATTCCGAGACTCTTGACAAGCCGGCGAAGCGTCTCACGTCTCTCGACCGACCATTCATGTTCGCTTGACGGTGTGGGTTTCTGTTCCATGGGGCGTTCCCACGATCAGGACGTCGGTTCGACCGACGAACAAACCGGTCTCGACGACGCCGGGAATGCGGTTGAGGGCGATTTCCAATTCCTGGGGCCGGTCGATGCGTGTCAGGTGGACGTCGACGATGAGATGCCCTGATTCCGTACCAAACGGGGCACCGTTGCGCTGCCGGAGGACCACTCGGCCTTGGGTGAGCGCTTCGCTGTGCCGCGCGGTACTGCTCCATCCGAAGGGAATAACCTCGACGGGCAATGGAAACGCGCCTCCCAGAACCGGCACCCGTTTCGTATGGTCGATGAGGACGATGAATTGCTTGGCCGAAGCCGCCACGATTTTTTCTTTCAGCAGCGCGCCGCCTCCCCCCTTGATGAGGTTGAACGTGGGGTCGACCTGGTCGGCGCCGTCGATCGCGACGTCGATCGTCCAACCAGGATCGCGATCGAGTAGAGCGATCCCGTATTGTGTGGCGAGGGCAGCGGTTTCCTGCGAGGTGCACACTCCGCGCACATTCAACCCTCGCTTCACCTGCTCGCCCAACGCCATGACGAGATGTTTGGCCGTCGAACCCGTACCAAGCCCGACGACCATCCCGTCTTTGACGTAATCGATGGCGGCCAGCGCCGCAGCGCGCTTGAAGCTCTCGAGATCGGAAGTGGTCATGATCGAGCGAGAAAAGCCGCCGTCGCGGCTGCGCCGAGCAAGCCGGTATGTTGGTTCATGACGACATGGACGGGAATCTGCCCCATCAACCGCTTGTAACGCCCTTTGCTGGTAAACGCTTTCATGAATGTCCCGTCTTTCAGTTTCGTCAAGAGCTTGGGAGCGATGCCTCCTCCGAGGTACACGCCGTTGACGGCCATCGCTTTCAGCGCCAGATTTCCGGCTTCTGCTCCATAAATGGAGGCGAAAAGATCAAGCGCCTGCTTGGCGATTTCGGCCTGCCCTTTGAGACCGGCCTCCGCAATTTCGGCCGCCGGGTCGCCTGCTTTGATTTTTTCCGCGAGCCAGGTTGGTTCGTTCTTCTTGGCGTCGCGGAGGTATTCGTAGATGGCGGCAAGGCCGGGCCCGGAAAGTACCCGTTCGAAACTGACATGCAAATACTGACTCCGAAGATAGCGGAGCAACTCGATTTCTTGATCGCTGTTCGGCGCAAAGTCGCTATGGCCGCCTTCCGATGGCATCGGGCGATAGCGGGACCCGTCCCAAAATAGGATCGATTCACCCAACCCTGTGCCCGCAGCAATCAACGCGATGGCCTGTTTATGCGAGGGTGGCGTTCCCGCGTTCAGTGTGACCAGTTCGTCGGGGCGCAATAACAGGATTCCATACGCCATGGCCTCCAAATCATTCAACAACTGGACATGCCGGATGTCGAATTGTTTGGATAACGCGGAACCGTCCACGACCCAGGGCAGATTGGTCGTTCGCGAGTGGTTTTGAAATACGGGTCCTGCCACGCCGAAACAGGCGGCTTCTATGGTGAGAGGCGGGGCCTCGGGAGCGGATGACAATTCTTCTTCTTTGGGCTGTTCAGACTGATTGACCGTGATCGGAGGTTTGGGGGGGGCCACGAATTCCGTGAGCATCTCTTCCAGCGACGCGTAATC
>JBKPKC010000044.1:0-3621 GCA_046765595.1 Nitrospirota bacterium | reverse complement strand
ATCCTGACCGGCAGCGATGCGGCTGTACTGTTTGGGCACAACGACGCCGCGGCCATAGGGATCGAGCAGCACTTTGGTGGGATCAAAACGCATCCCCCGCGCGGGATCGAAGGGACCGTGAGCGCGGAAGCCATAGAGTTGTCCGGGTCGAACACCCCGTACGAACACGTGCCAATAGTGATATGTACGGTGCCCGACCGGATCCAATTCGACGATCTGCGAGGGTTTAGGATCATCCGCCTTGTCGAAGAAGAGGAGTTCGAGGCGAGCGGCGTCCCGCGAGTAGAGGCTGAAATTGACGCCGCCTTTCGTGACAGTCGCACCGAGCGGTGCACTCGCGCCTTGAGACTGCAGGGCCATTTGCTCTGAAGGTGCCGGAGAAGCGCTGCGCAGAGTGCGTCGTCTGTCAGCCATGCTTGTCAGGTACTCGCTTAGGTCTTGGACCGGCCCTTTTCACGGTGGCGTCGAATCAGATGATTCGTCGAACTATCGTGTGTGAGGGCAGGCTCCTCCTGGCTTTCGAGTTCCGGAATGATGCGCTGCGCCAGGACTTTGCCGAGTTCGACGCCCCATTGATCGAAGGAGTCGATATTCCAAATTACGCCTTGCGTAAAGACTGAATGTTCGTACAGTGCGACCAGTTTGCCGAGCGTCTCGGGCGTTAGCCGCTCGGCGAGCAGGGTATTGGAGGGACGGTTTCCCTCGAACACCCGGTGAGGCACGAGCCAACCCGGCGTTCCCTCCTGCTTCACCTCGTCGGCCGTCTTGCCGAACGCCAGCGCTTCGGTTTGCGCGAAGACATTGGCCAACAACAGCTCGTGGTGGCGGCCGAGCGCATGAAGCGGCCGATGAAAGGCGATGAAGTCGGAGGGAATGAGCCGGGTCCCCTGATGGATGAGCTGATAGAACGAATGCTGTCCGTTAGTCCCTGGTTCCCCCCAATAGACGGGACCGGTATCGTATGCGACCGGCCGGCCGGCGACCGTGACGTGTTTACCGTTGCTCTCCATCGTCAATTGCTGGAGATAGGCGGGAAAGCGCTTTAAGTATTGCTCATAGGGAAGGACGGCGACCGTTTCCGCGCCGAAGAAATCGGTATACCAGACAGTCAGGAGCCCCATGAGCGCCGGCAGATTTTGGTGGAACGGCGCCGTGCGGAAATGTTCGTCGATCTGATGACACCCATGGAGCATCGCACGGAAGTGGTCCGGTCCGATCGCCAGCATCGTCGAGAGCCCGATCGCCGAGAACATCGAATAGCGGCCGCCCACCCAATCCCAAAAGGGAAACATATTCGCCGTGTCGATGCCGAATTTCTTCACCTCCTCGGCATTCGTGGACACGGCTACAAAGTGCTTGGCCACTGAGGCCGGATCACCTCCAAGGGCTGCGAGCGACCAGGCGCGCGCGCTGTTCGCATTCGTCATCGTCTCGAGCGTCGTGAATGTTTTCGACGAGATAATGAAGAGCGTCTCGTCGGGCTGAAGATCCCTGACGGCTTCCACGAAATCGGTGCCGTCGACATTGGAGACGAACCGGAAGGTCATGCTCCGTTCGCTGTAATGCTTGAGCGCCTCATAGGCCATAAACGGGCCAAGGTCCGATCCGCCGATTCCGATGTTGACGACGTTCCGAATGCGCTTGCCGGTGTGCCCCTTCCATTCATCGCTCCGGACGCGCGTGCAAAACGCCGTCATCTGATCCAGGACGGCATGGACTTTGGGCACCACGTTCTCTTTATCGACGATGATCGAGGTGTCACGAGGGGCGCGTAAGGCGACGTGCAGAACGGCTCGGTTTTCCGTCACGTTGATCTTGTCGCCGCGGAACATGGCCTCGATGCCGTCGCGCAGACCCGATTCTTCCGCCAGTTGCACAAGCAACTGAATCGTCTCATCCGTCACCCGGTTTTTCGAGTAATCGAGAAACAGCCCTCCCGCTTCGGCGGTCATGCGGCTGCCGCGCTGCGGATCGTCGGCAAACAACGCGCGAAGGTGCAGCCCCCGCACATTCTTATAATGGGCCTGTAGCGCCTTCCACGCTTGCCGCCGGGGAAGGGGCGTCATCCGCCTGATCTTCGGACGGGCCCGACGTGCTGTCGTCGTCATAACGTCTGTCCCTTTCCTCACATCACTCGTCATGTACCATTTCCACGTGCCGCGTTTCGTTCCAGAGCCGTATCACGGGACGGGAGCGATCATGTTCATAACCCACAGCGCTCAAGCTGGCCGTGCTCAGCATGAAGAACTTGCAGTTGGCCGAGACCTCCAGCCCCAGCCAACGCGCCGCGAGCACGCGCAACACGTGCCCGCTCGTAAACAGCAGGACGTTTCCCGAGACCTCACGGATCCGCTGCACCACCCGATCCGCGCGCGTGCTCACTTGCTGCGGTGACTCGCCTCCGGGGCAGCCGTCACGGAACAGTTCCCACCCGGGACGTTCCGCCAAAATCTCGACGGTCCGGCGGCCTTCGTACTCGCCGTAATCCCACTCGACCAAATCTTTATGGACTTCCGCCACCGATTTGAATCCGGCCAGCTCACACGTACGGGCCGCCCGCTGCAAGGGACTAGTCAACACCAGGCCAAAGGTCAAGTCTTTCAGCCGTTCGCCGAGTCGGCGCGCCGTACGCTCGCCGCCTTCGGTCAGCGGCAGATCGGTCAATCCCGTGTGCTGTCTTGAGATCGTCCATGCCGTTTCACCGTGCCTGGCCAGATACACGATCGGAAGACCTTCGCTCATGACACTCACGCATCAGGAAATCGGACAGGGTTTGACATTCCAGATTCCCGCTGCATATTCGGCGATCGTTCTATCGCTGGAAAACTTGCCCGAGCCGGCTATGTTCAAGATGGCCTTGCGGGCCCACCCCTTGCCGTCGGCGTAAAGATCGGCGACGTCACGGTCGGCATTCAGATAGGACGTCAAGTCGGCCAAATGCATGAAATGATCGCCGCCGGTCAGCAGCGTCTGTTCCAAGGGTGCAAAGGCCCCCGGTTCATTCTGGCTGAAGTAGTTTGAGAAAATCAGATCGAGCGCCGCTCTCGTCTGCGGCTCATGTTCATAGTGCCACCGTGGGTCGTACCACCCGCGGCTCCCCGCCACTTGCTCCGCCGTCAGGCCGAACAGGAAGAAATTGTCCTCGCCCGCTTCCTCCGCCATTTCGATCGTGGCGCCGTCCCGCGTCCCCAAGGTCAGCGCGCCGTTCATCATGAATTTCATGTTGCTGGTGCCGCTGGCCTCGTACCCGGCCGTCGAAATCTGATTGGAGACGTCGGCGGCCGGAATCAACCGCTCGGCGAGCGAGACGCAATACTCCGGCAGGAACACCACTTTGATTTTCCCCCGAGCGTTCGGGTCCCCGTCGATGGTCCCGGCGAGATTGCTCACGAACTTGATGATGACCTTGGCCAGGTGATAGGCCGGTGCGGCTTTGCCGGCAAAAAAGAACGTTCGAGGGGCCATCCTCATGTTGGGGTTCTCACGGAGGCGGTTGTACAGCACGACGATGCGCAGCGCGTTCAACAGCTGCCGCTTGTATTCGTGAATGCGTTTGACCTGGCAATCGAACATGCTGTCAGGATCGACGGATTGACCGGACGTCGCCTTAAGCCACTGGGC
>JBKPKC010000043.1:0-5954 GCA_046765595.1 Nitrospirota bacterium | reverse complement strand
CGATTACCTGGGCCAGCTGAAAACGCAGTTCGTCAGCGACCAGGTCTCGTGGCCGCAGATCCGTGAGATCCAACAGGCCGTCGCCACTGTCCAGCAGGACTCGGCTGAGCGGCAACTTCTCGAACGACTGGATGAATGCTTCCACGTGCTCCGGACATTTTCGGCCGACGACCGGCGCCGCGTTCAACGGCTGATGACCACGTTGATTCAAGGCATGGAAATGGATTTGACGGTGTTTCCGGGGAACAACAGAACGGATGTCACGGCGTTAAAGACGCTCGACGATCTCGACCGGTATACGTACTATGTGGCCGGCTGCGTCGGTGAATTCTGGACCGATCTCATGTGCGCCCACAGGCGCGCCTTACGGTCCTGGAATGTCCGCAGCATGTCCGAGGTCGGTGTGCGGTTCGGGAAGGGACTGCAGCTCACCAACGTGGTGAAAGACGTCGTCCATGATCTCGAGCGGGGACGGTGCTATGTTCCGGAAACGATGCTGAGCGATCACGGGTTGACCGCAAAGGATTTGCTCGACCCCCGCAACCTTCCTCGGTTTCGTCCCGTACTCAACCAGCTTATTCGATTGACCGTCGATCATTTGGATCAAGGCTGGCTCTATACGATGGCTATCCCGCGTTACGAAACCCGGCTGCGGCTGTCCTGCATGTGGCCCATTCTCTCCGCCGGCGAATCGTTGCGACTCGTGCGTACCTCACCCGACGTACTCAATCCCTCCGTGAAGATCAAGATGTCCCGTGCTAGAGTCTACGGCATGATGGCCTTGACCACCCTCACCGGCGCCTGCGGCTACACCGGGACGGCGTACTGGGGCCGCCTGAGAAAATATCTGATCTAGGCGCAAACTGGCTCCTGCCGACGTTATTTGTCCACCACGCCGACCAGGCTGTATGGTCATCCCTGCAGAAATTACACCTACGAAAGTGGAATTGCGTTTGCATACGGTCGTCGGGGATTACTAGCTATAGAGAGAGCAATTCACTGTTCGGGCCTTGGGTTCTGCGACATAAGGACACATCCTGCATCGGAGAGCCGCCAAGAGTACGGAACTTGCTTTAATGATCGTACCCTCAGCGCATTCAACCATTCACAACAACAAATGAAGCGGGAAACACAATTTAGAACAGGATGGTGCCACATGAATCACTCTAGTGTTCGTTTTCCTCGATGGGCTTCTTGCGTGGCTCTCGTAGTGCTCGGCATTCTGACGGCATGCAATCACAGTGGAGATGATAGTGGCGCGGCACCAGGAACTGCCAGCGTGTCAGTCACGGACGCACCGGCCTGTGGCTTCGACGCCGTCAATGTCACCGTCAACAAAGTGCGCATCCATCAGAGCGATTCTGCATCGGATAATGCCGCCGGTTGGACCGAGATCACGCTAAATCCTCCGCGGAAAATAAACCTCCTCGATCTCAACGATCCAACGCAGCCCAACCTCGCTCTCGAGCATCTCGGCGAGGCGCCGTTGCCGGCCGGCCATTACACGCAGCTACGCCTCGTGTTGGTTCCGAACAGAAATCCCAATCCGCCGTTTGAAAACTCAGTCGTGCTGTCAGGAACGACGACAGAAGTTCCTCTGGATACACCGAGCGGCGTCCAAAGCGGCATCAAGCTCGTGCATCAATTCGATGTGCCGTCGGGGCAACGCGTCGATTTGCTGCTGGACTTCGATGCCTGTAAATCAATCGTCCAGCGCGGGAACGGGACGTATGCACTCAAGCCGGTCATCCATGTCATTCCCTTCGTGCTGAACGGCATCGAAGGGTTCGTGGCACAGTCGCTGTTGGGAAGTCACGTTGTTGTGACGGCACAGATGAATGGGGAAGTTATCAGAAGGACCGTGCCCAATGCGGTAAGCGGAAGGTTCTTTTTGGCTCGTCTCGCCGCCCCGGCGAATTATGATGTGGTGATTACCGCAGACAACCGCGCAACTGCGGTGATTTCCGCGGTGCCGATAAATTCGGCGACTGAAATCAGGCCGGTCAGCACCCAATCGGCGCCGATTCCGGTCGCCTCGCCGGCACTGGACCCTTCAGCGACGCGAACCGTCAGCGGCTCCGTCGCGCTGAATCCGGCGACTGATGAGGTGCCTGTGTTCATCGGCGCGCAGCAGGCGTTGGTCAGCGGCCCGACCATTACGGTCAAGACCATCGTCGCCACGCCGGTGGCCACTCCCCAGGACGGCGACTTTTCGTATGTCCTCACCCTGCCGGTTGCGGCGCCGGCGCTGGGACCATACAGTTCGACGCTCCCGATTATCTTTACGCAACAGACGTCATCCGTAGCCGGGAAGTATACGGTGCAGGCCTCCGCTGACGGATATGCGACGCAGTCTTCGCCGGTCGATATCTCTGCCGCGAACCAAACTCAAAATTTCTCGTTGGTACCGTAATCGAGGAGCACGAGGCAGCCGGATCACCCGGCTGCCTTAGGGAGAGGTTGGGCTTGCTCTAGCTCTTCGGCTTTGGTTCGAGCAACTTATCGCCTTTTCTGAACACGGCGAAGATGGCGTGTGAAGGGCAGGCGTCTAGGCAGAGGCGGCAACTCTCCAGGCAGCGCGCGGCATCGAACTTATAGGGAGGAGTGGACAGCCAGGCCCCCGTCGGACAGATGGGCACGCAGACCGCTTGATGCATGCAGCGGTCTGGGTGGCGGACCAGGTGGTCGCGAATAATCATCATGGGTTTGACTCCTTCAAAGAGACCTTGCGAGAAGATCTCGAACATGTTCTTTTTGGGAATGCTGCTCACCGCCACTCCTTGACCAACGCTTTCAGGCGCTCTTTCAGCTCGGGAATCTGTGCGAGATTATTTTCGATGGCGCCGATGATCTTTTCAAGACGCGCCTGCTTCAGCGCTTCCTTGTCCTTGGAAACGAGCCGGTCATATTCCCGATAGGCGTCGGCATGTTTCGGCTCCAGGAGCGAACGCCCGGCCGTCAACGTCTCGCCAAGCTCATAGGGTTCGGCCCCCATCGGGGGCGTCACGATGAAGGTGCCGTCGGTACAGATGACGGCGGCGGCGCCTTGCTTGCCCTTGAGCGGAATCACCGCCTCGATGGTTTTGCCTTTCAACGCCTCCCAGGATTCCAGTAATCCCGGAAACTGCTTCATGAAGGCCACCTTTTCGAGGTTGGCCTTCCATTTGTCTTCCGCGGCCATTTGATCCCTATCGCAAGGAGTGTAAAGGAGGCAGGGCAGCCGGTGCCGGATGATCCGGCATCAGCAAGCGGGTCACGATTTCGCCATTCACGACATGCCGCTCCATAATTTCCGTGACGTCGGCATCGGATTTCACGCTGTACCAGACACCTTCAGGATAAATGACGACGCTCGGGCCCTGAGCGCAATGGTCGAGACAGCCCGCTTTGTTGGCTCGCACGACGTCCTTCAAGTTCAAGCGTTTGGCTTCGGACTTAAAGCGCGCGTGCAGCGCTTCCGATCCGAGCTTTGAGCAGCTGCCGCGCGGATCGTCCGGGCTGCGCTGGTTGATGCACACGAAAATATGGCGCTTGAAGGTCGACAAATCAATCCGGTGAGTTACGCCTGCATGGTCGCGGTTTGAAAGCGTCCGATCAGTTGGGCGACGTCCGGGGCCGCGAGAAACGGCGATTGGCTGCTCGTCGCGCCGAGGATGGCGGCAATTTCCCTCAACCGAAGCGCAGCCCGCTGAAAGGTTTCCGTCTTGGACAGCTCCGACGTCTGCCCGGCAATCAGCTTATCGAATTCAGCACGGATGTCGCGAAAATCGCGCTGCAGGTTTTTCTGCATGGAGCAGGTTTCGCAATACCACTTGGGGCTTTGATCGCTGGACGGCGATAGACGGTCGTACGCGCGGCCGAAGAAATCTTTGCCGAGCGACAATTTCATCAGGGCGGTGCCTGCGGCTCCGCACGCATTGCACGATCCCGTCGCTGCATCCATGGATGGCCCTCCTGTGGCTCGTCAGACAGTTGAACCAGCAGCAGTATTGAGCTGCAAAGTAAGGCGCAAATCTTACAACACCCCTCCGCGCACTGTCCACCGCGCTGTGGAGCCGATGACGGCATCAGTTCTCTTTCTGCGCATCTCTCGATACAATGGCATCAAGGATGCGCGTTGAGAGGAAGAGAGGGATGCCATGATCATCGGCGTGCCGAAGGAAATCAAAGATCATGAATACCGGGTGAGCGTGACGCCGGACGGCGTGCAGGCGCTTCGCCAGGCCGGTCATGAAGTGCTCGTCGAACCGTCCGCCGGACTCGGCAGCGGCTATTCGGATGAGCAGTATCGACAAGCCGGCGCCAAGCTGGCTTCGTCCAAAGAGGCCCTCTTTAAAGAGGCCTCGTTGATCGTCAAGGTTAAGGAGCCGCAGCTGCCGGAAGCCCGCCTCTTCAAACCGGGCCAGATCCTGTTCACCTATCTACACTTGGCTTCTTCGGCGGAGTTGACCAAGGCCCTATTGGAAGCCGGCATCACGGCCATCGCCTATGAAACCATCGAGGCGAAGGGCACGCTGCCGATCTTGAAGCCGATGAGCGAAATCGCTGGCAGAATGTCCGTGCAGGTCGGCGCCCGATATCTGGAAGTCACACAGGGCGGACGGGGATTGCTGTTGAGCGGCGTCCCGGGGGTTGAACCGGCCAAGGTGGTGGTCTTAGGCGCGGGCACCGTCGGCAGCGCGGCCACGAGAATTGCCGTCGGCATGGGGGCGCAAGTCACCGTCATCAATCTCGACCTCGAGCAGTTACGGTACCTCGACGATCTGTATCACGGCCGCATCGTCACACGGGCATCCACGCAAGCGGCGATCGAGGAGCATGTACTTGCGGCGGATCTCTTGATTGGCGCGGTGCTTGTGCCCGGCGCCAAGGCGCCGAAACTGGTCTCACGTGCGCTGGTCGCCAAGATGAAGCCGAAATCCGTGATCGTGGACGTGGCGGTGGATCAAGGCGGCTGCGTCGAAACGAGCCGGCCCACGACGCATTCGGAGCCGACCTATATAATGGAAGGCGTGCTGCATTACTGTGTCGCCAATATGCCGGGCATTGTGCCCCGCACATCCACGCAGGCGCTGACGAATGCGACGTTGCCGTATCTCTTAACGTTGGCGTCGTCCGGTGTCGAGGCTGCGGTGCGGGCAGATGCAGGCTTAGCGAAAGGCGTAAACCTTTCGCACGGCAAGGTGACCTGTCGCGGCGTGGCCGAGGCGCACGGCTTGCGTTTCGACCCTCTGATGTAAGATACTCGCGCTTCCTTTCCGAGAGACTCCCCCGGTCGGGGCGTAGCGCAGCCCGGTAGCGCACTGCGTTCGGGACGCAGGGGTCGAAGGTTCAAATCCTTTCGCCCCGACCAACCTCACGCCTCAGGACGCATTTCCACGTCGAGCAACTTGATCTTTCGGTGCAGATGGCTTCGCTCGATTTTCAAATCTTCGGCCGTCCGCGAAATATTCCAGTGGTGTTCGCGTAATTTCCGCGCGATGTATTCTTTTTCAAACGCATTACGCGCATCACGGAGCGACTCGAAGGGCTGGGTGAAAAGCGGGCTCACGGCGGGCTGGCTGGGTACGGTCGTCGCGGCCAGAGCCGCTCCCGGCGGCCTGACTTGCAATGCCGTTGTCGCTTGCGCCACATCAATGACATTACCGGGCACCATGATCATCAGGCGCTCGATCAAGTTGCGGAGCTCGCGAATGTTGCCCGGCCATTCATAGTGCTGGAAGACGCTGATGGCTTCCGGCGTTACCTCCTTGATGCGCAGCCCCTGCTCTTCTGCGTGCAGCTTCATGAAATGGCGGATTAGGACTGGAATGTCCTCCCGGCGCTCGCGAAGCGGCGGCACCACAATCGGCACGACGTTCAGGCGGTAATAGAGGTCTTCCCGGAAGGCGCCCTTCTCGATCTCCTTCAAGAGATCTTTATTCGAGGCGGCCAGCACCCGCACATCCACCTTC
>JBKPKC010000042.1:0-5027 GCA_046765595.1 Nitrospirota bacterium | reverse complement strand
GTGCAGGACGGTGGGCAGAAGATCCCGCTCGGATTGCTCGTCACGGTGCCCGTTCCGGGTCCTCCCACGTTCACCGTGAGCCGATTCGTCGCGGCCGCGGCGGTGAACAGTGCGGTGACGTTGGCAGCGGCTTCCACCGTACAGACGTTCGTGCCTGAGCAGTCGCCGCTCCAGCCCCCGAACACCGAACCGGATGCAGCTGCGGCGTTCAACGACACGCGAGTGCCTTCTGGGAACTCGGTCGACTGGTTCGCACAGTTGACCCCGCAGTCGATGCCCGCCGGCGACGAGGTAATGGTTCCACTGCCAGTTCCTTGCTTTCGCACGGTGACCGTGAACAGTCGGACGAGCGTGACTTCAAGGTCAATGGGTGCACCGGCGGTCAGGTTCACGTTCGCAACCGTGCCTCCGAAGATTTTGGCATTCGCCGCATTGAAAGCCGACACGGTGATCGTCCGATTGGGGCCGACCGGCGCCTGGATGGTGACAGGAATCTCTTGGCCGCTCGTCGGGTTGGAGACAGGCACAGTCGTACTGGCAGGGGTCGATATGCCTGGTCCTGTAACTTGGACCTGAATGGACGCGATGTCAGTGACGGCTTGCGCCCAGGCAGGGGTTGCACCGGGAATCCAGCGCTCGATCCATGCAAACAGACGGGAAACGGCAGGGGGGTGGTGTGCTTGGCGTCCGTTGACGACCAAGGACAGATTGACGGCAACCGTTTTCCCATCAGAGCTGTCGGAACCGCATCCCGACAGGACCGCGATGAGCAAGAGTACCCATATCAAAGGGAGACCAGCCCTGTTGTGTAACGTACGCATTGCGCCCCCCTGTACAATCGTCATCGTCGTCTTTACGGCAGCCTTATAGTCAGGTTGATCGTCGATGTCGGTACAGCGGCGCCGGAAACCACCGCCGGCGGGGTCACCGGTGTAATGGGCAATGGCCAATCCGGGAGCATGTAGGCTGTCGATGTGGCATTGCCTCCTAGGGCGCCAGCCCTTGCGACAACGGGAGCGGCCGTCAACCGTTCGGCGGGAGCAGCAGCGGCTTCTCCAATCCCAGCCGCAGCCAAGGCTTCCCGAGGCGATTCTTTTTTCGGCGTATCAGGCAGTGCGGTGCCTGAAATGGCCGATGCAACCGGCAAAATGTGCGTTTGGATCGACGTCGGCATGCTCGGCTGTGCGCCCGGTAACGCGATCGAGAACTGCCCCGGCAGGACGAGGACGGTCGCCCCTCCGGACGTAAAGGCCACGTTGCCGGTGCGTCCGATGTTCGCAACACCGCTGGCTCCCTCCATCTCCATGCCCTCTTCAGCTGCCGGGCGTTTGCCGGCCGGCGGCTTTCCGTTCACCCAGGTAACGAAGTAGGTGCCCCTCGCCGTGACAGCGGAGGTGCCGGCATCGATCTCGAAGGTCGAATTACCTCCCTCAAACTGCCGCGTGATGAGCGCGCGAACGGATCCGCGGCTCAAATGGGCGACGAAGGCACGCTGATCGCTGCCCAATTCATAGGCTTGTTCCGTCACCTCGAGACGGCTGTTGTCTCCGAGCGTGAGCAGACTGTCGTCGGCAAACAGCACCTTGCACCGTGAAGCGGCCTGGCTGTCGAAAATCGCCAACGGGCCGATGCCGTCGAACGGCCGGAGTGGAACGGGAGGCGTCATCGTCGCCGGCTGCATCGTCACCGTGCCCTGGACGGCGAGGACAATGCCGACCGGCTCCGAGTCGTCTGCGATCGCCGCCGTACCCTGCGCGAGACAGAGGCCAACCCCGATGGCAAGGATGAACCTACGAATCTTCATGGTGCCTCCTAAAATGCTCCTCCGACCGTCAATGAAATGATGTGCCTGCTGTAATCAAAGACGTCGACGTTCGATTGGTCCCGCGTATACGAGTATTGAAACGCCAGCCACAGCCATGAGCGAAATTCGCGCACGGCTGTACCGGTTAACTGGTAAATGTTGTCCTTGCGAACGGTGCCGTCCGGCGAAAATGAATTGGGATTGCTATAGTTTTGGCGATAGTAATCAAACGCCAATTGCAGCGTGGTGGCCGTCAACGGCTGATAGGCCACGCCCGTGGAGAGTCGATGACCGGTATATTGCCAGTCGGCGCTCGTGGGGACGCCCGGCGTCGTCGGCCCATCGCCGCCTGGCGTCCGGTCGGTATCGAAGGTGTAGCCGCCGCGTACATATCCCCGGTCGTTGGAGAACTTCCAATACTGCATCGCGCCGATCATGTAATTGTTGGCATCGCGCGTCTGGTTCACCGGCGCTCCCAGCTGATCGTCCCGAAACGACTTGAAATCCTTGTTCTGATAGCGGAAAAACGCCTGTGTGTAGGTCCGGTCGCTCTCAGGAATCGTCAACGTCGGCTGTATGGCGTTGGACATGAGGTAGGCATCGCCGCCGACCGTCACATAGTCGAGCGTGTATTGCAGACGCAGCTGCGCCGCCCCCAGGCGCCGTTCGACATACAAAGTAGGCGCGATATTGAATACGTTGAAGTCGCTGAGCCTGGCGTGCACGTTCGCAAACAATCCGCCTCCCGCCCCGATCGTCCATTTGTCCGTTTGGAGAAAACGATATTCGGCATAGCCGTTCAGCGCGGTGACGAAGTCGTCCTTGTGTGAGATGTTGTTTGGAAGCGCCGACCCTCCCGGCAGGAGGACGACATTGGAATCGTATTGCAGACTCAGGCCATAGTTGGCGCTCCACCGTTTCGAGGGAGGCTGAGCGCTGGGTGCGCCCGGCGCGCGCTCGGCCGGCGCAACCGCCGGCTGTCCCCCTTCGACCGCCGACCGAAACTCAGCGGTGGCCTGTTGATATTGACGCTGTGAGTAGAGTGCTGCGCCGCGCTGGTAGTGGGCGTCGTTGCCGAGCTCGGGATCGAGCTTTCCGGCGCGCAGGAATTTCTCAGAAGCCTGTTCATAAGACTGCTGGGCGGCGGAGGCCAACCCGGCATAATAATAGAGCAGCGGGTCATCCTTGATCGTGCGTTCGGCAATCGTCAACTCCGCCGAGGCGTCCCGATGACGGTCTTGGTGGTAGAGAGCCATCCCTAACCCGAAGCGGGCACGGGCATCGTCGGGGTGCCGTTTGAGGACTTCGCGGAACCGCTCTTCTGCATCCCGATACCGCTGTAATCTCAGAGAAGTGAGGCCGAGATAATAGCCGCTCGTCTGGTCGCCTGGCCTGGCGTTGAAGGCATTCTTGAGGTGCCGTTCCGCCTCTCCATAACGGCCTTGGTTGTACAGGTACATTCCCTTGGCCAGATCGAAATCGTATTCTCGGTGCTCCTCTGCGCTTTCCACGGTCGTGACTGCCACGAGCAGTACTGCCAGCGAGCAGCACGCGATACACCACGCGAAGTGACGAGACGAGTTGGTGGTTCGTTTCACCAAAGATAACTCTCGATTGCAGATGGCGACGAGGGCTACTCAAGAAGTGGACCTGTCCGAGGCACACGAAACTGAGAGGGATTACAAGCCTTTGAAGTTTTAAGGATCAGGCCCCGATGGACAAACTGTCCTCCTCGTACACGACTTGAGGACAACGTGTCCCAGAAACCAGGGTCTTGGAAGGGGTCAAACTAGCCCGCGGAGCAAATCAAGCTACAGGAAATCCTAGGCCTTTCGGCCCGTTGACAAGCTTTTGAACCGCACGGTACAAAATCTACGGTTTCTTAACCTGGCCTAAAAGCGGCTTTAACCCCGAAGGAGGAGAAGTGATGAGTGACGTAGCCCCGGAAATCAAAGTGGGCGATACCGCCCCCGACTTCAATCTCAAGGATCAGGACCAAAAGGACGTCAAGCTCAGCGAGTACCGCGGCAAGAAGAACGTGGTTCTCTGTTTTTACCCCTTGGACTGGAGTCCGGTCTGTCAGGGGGAGAATAAGTGCCTGACCGATGACTTCCCGAAGTTCCAAAATGCCAATGCCGAGCTCTTCGGCGTCAGCTGCGACAGCTTTTTCTCGCACAAGGCTTGGGCGGATTCCATGGATCTCAAGCACCGTCTGCTGTCCGATGTGCATCGGACGACGGCGAAGGCGTACGGCCTTTACTTCGAGCCGCTGAACTGCTCGAAGCGCGCCACCGTGATTGTCGACAAGAATGGCAAGGTGGCGTACGTGAAGGTTCAGGAAATCAAAGTGGCCAGGGACGACAAGGATATCCTGGCGGCCCTGTCAAAACTCAACGAGCTTGGCATGGACGGACTGAGAGCCGGAGAGCACCGGCTTCTCGGTCCTCCTGTTTCCCGATGTCTGGAATCGTCGAAGACGTCAGCGACGCCAATTATAGGGAGTTCACGGACAGCTCAGGCGCCGTCGTCGCCTATGGGCTCGCGACCTGCGAGCCTTGCAAAACCTACGACCCCATCCTCGAGGATGCAGCGGCCAAGTTTCCGACGATCAAGGTGGGCAAGGCCAAGATGCATGTGCCGGGCCGGTGCCGCGAGATCAAGAAGACCCACACCTTCGAAACCTACCCCACGACGCATTTCTACGCCAACGGCAAATTGCTTTTGAGTCGCGAAGGGGTCGTAGACCACGCCGAGTTGGCCGCCCTCATTTCGGATTATCTCCTCAAGTAAGGGCAACACACTCCGGCGCAGCCCGCGATCTACAGCGATCTCAGAAAATTGAGCACGTGCTGCTTGTCGATTTCGCTCAGATTGTTGAATCGCGCCGTCACCTGGTTGCCTTCGGACGCGCGATACGTCCCACTGGCAGGACTCGCATGGGCACGGATGGCTTCCAGCAGGTCCTTCGTGCGTCCATCGTGGAGCAAAAACACTCGCTTGCCAAGACCCCATAAGGGGGCCGTACGAAATTCATCGCCTTTCGCATTGCCCTGACTCACGTCATCGGCCAGACCAGGTCCCATGCCGTGGAGGACGAGATCGGAATACAGGGTCGCGTCCTTATCCCGCAAGGCAGGCACGGCCGATTTTCCGGTATGGAGCGTCGGCGTATGGCAAAGGGCACAGCCGACGTCGTTGAAGAGTTTTCTGCCGCGGACGATGG
>JBKPKC010000041.1:0-5339 GCA_046765595.1 Nitrospirota bacterium | reverse complement strand
GCGCGGAGCGCCGTATGAAGGAATCCAACGAGGCATTGGCCCAGCGCGGCGCTCAGCAGCGGCAGGAACTCGAGGAGTTGAAGAACCAGGAGCTTCCCAAGCTGCGTGGCGAGCTCGAGCGGGCGCAGCACCAGGCTCAGGAGATCCAACGGGCGCAGGACGATCTCCGGCAGCGCTCGCAGGTGATTGAGCAGCAGACCAAGAAGCTGGAACAGCTGTCGGCCAAGCTGGACGCCGAAAGCGCCAATCGCTACACGCAGGTGCGCGAGAGTCTGAATGCGCAGGACGTCAAGAACAAGGCGGACCGCGACCAGTTGCGTACGGACGTGAATACGCGTCTCGACGACGTCAATCATCAGATGGAGACATTGCGCAAGGAGATCATCGACGTCGTGCAGAAAACCAATGCCACGGCCGCCAAGAGCTTGGACGTGAAACTGGACGAGCAGCGCAAAGGCTTGATGGATGCTCAGGCCCGGACGGAACAGTTGTCGGTGAAATTCACGCAGTTCAACCAGGCGTTGCAGGGATTCCGGGATTCTTTGACCACGATGGGCGAGCGCATCGGGCAGGAGGAGCAGGCCAACAAGGCGCTCGCGGCGAAGATCGACGCCGACACGAAGGCATCCACCGCTCACATCAACGACACGACGAAAACCATGTCGGGGCATCTGAATGAGGTGAACAAGAGCGTCTCAGGCGTGGCGCAGAAGCTTGCCGCTCGCATCGACGAACAGATCGGCGAGGTGAACAAGCATGTCACGCGGCTTGATGCACGCATGACGGAGCAGGAACATCGCGTCGACGGGCTCGCGAAAAACGTAGATCACGTGTCGCATGAGGTGCAGGCGCGCGGCGCGACCACAAAGGCGGGCCAGCGCCAGCCACAAACGCCCACCAAGTCCACGCAACGGTCTTCCATGCTGGCCCCGGCAGAGGCACAAGCCGAACCGCTCGCCGCGCGGCAGGAAGCGCCGCGGCCGGAGCCGGAAACGGCGAGCCCAGCGGCGGAGCGACCGGTCACTGCCGCCGTCGCCGACGAACCTGCCGAATCGGTCCAGGTCGCCGCCGTTCGCTCCGCCGAACGGTCGGACCGGGCCGAGTACGAGCGGATCCTGTCCTATTTCAAGGAAGGCAATCTTGACGGATCGCGGGACGGATTCTCGGCGTTTTTGGTGGAATATCCCAATTCCGATCTCGCGCCCAATGCCCGCTATTGGCTTGGTGAATCCCATTACGGTAAAAAGGACTACAAGCAGGCCATCGACTCCTATGACCGCGTCGAGCTGGACTACCCGCAGAGCGAGAAAGTGCCGGCCGCGATTCTCAAGAAAGGGTTTGCCTATCTCGCGTTGAAGGACAAGAAGCGGGCGTCATCGGCTTTCAAACAGGTGGTCACGTTGTATCCCAAGAGTCCGGAAGCCGGAAAGGCCTATGACAAATTGAATCAGATGAAAGAGCTTCGATAACCGTGACGCGGCATTTGACGAACTTCTCCTTGGGACTCGTGACCGCGGCGGCCATTGCGTCGGTGGCCGGCTGTGCCAAGCACGCCGATTTCGTCGAGCTCCGCGATCATCTCGCGACCGTGTCGAAGTCCCAGGACCAGGATCAGAAACGCCTGGACGCCCTTCAGCGGCGCCTCGACTCGCTGGAACGGGTCAAGGACGGGGAACCCTCGAAGGGAAAGCTCGACGATCTCAATGCCCGGCTTCAGAAGCTGGAGGCCCGCTTGGCCAAGTTAGACGAGGGGCTGACTTCATCGCCTCCCAAGCTGGATGCGATGCCGGGTGATCCTGGCAAGACGACGAAAACCCAAAAACCGGGAGGGGCGGACGCCATTATTCCGAACGTTCCCGCGATCACCCCGACTTCCGCCTTCAACCTGTCCTACAACGATTATTTGAACGGGAAATACGATTTGGCGGTGTCTGGCTTCCAGCGGTTCGTCAAGGATTTTCCCGGCACGTCCTTGACGCCCAACGCCCACTATTGGCTTGGGGAGTCCTACTATCAGCAGAAGGATTATGCGCGTGCCATGCAGGCGTTCGAGTATGTCTCGACGGAATTCCCCGGCAACGAAAAAGTTCCCGCCGCGCTCTACAAGCTCGGACTCGCGGCGGCCGAAACGGGGGATCTGGTGAAGTCGAAGAAGAATCTAAAGCGCGTGCTTGAGGAATTTCCCACCTCGGACGAAGCCAAGCTAGCAAAGATCAAACTAGCCGAGATTCGATGATCGGCTGGGCGTTGGGAGCGTAATCCGGTGCCCGCTGCGCGCTGTTCCCCCACGATTCAGGTGCTGTCCGGCGAGGTAGTGAGCCGAATCGCCGCGGGTGAAGTGATTGAGCGGCCGGCGGCGGTCGTCAAGGAACTCGTTGAAAACAGTCTTGACGCTGGCAGCCGTCGTATCAGCATCGACATCAAGGATGGCGGGCGCGCGCTCATCCGGGTGACCGATGACGGCGAAGGCATTCGTCGGACCGACCTTCTCCTGGCCTTTCAGCGCCACGCGACGAGCAAACTCCGTTCGGATACGGACCTCGCCTCCATCACGACCATGGGATTCCGCGGCGAAGCGCTTCCAAGCATCGCTGCGGTCTCGCACGTCCGGGTGTCGACGGCCACGAAGACCGATGACGTCGGCGCACAATTGTCTTTGACGGGTGGCGTTCCGCAGGGAATCGTGGACGCTCCGCCCGTGGCGGGAACGAGAATCGAGGTCGCCGATCTTTTTTATAACCAGCCGGCGCGAAAAAAATTCCTCAAATCCGTTCCGACCGAATTCTCCCACATCAGCACCGCGGTTCAGCAGGCGGCTCTCGCCTGGCCGTCCGTTCATTTCGAGCTGACCCACAATGACCATCACATCGTGAATTATCCCGCGGTGGCGTCCGATCGCGAGAGAATCTTACAGGTCTATCAGCCGGCGTTTTTGGATCGGACGGTAGAGGTCCGTGGCCGGATGGCCGGCTCCATGTTGAGCGGCGTCCTGGTAGATCCGGTTCATGCACGGGCGTCGCGAACGCCTCAAGATCTCTTCGTCAATCGCCGCCCCGTCAGGAACGCAGCCATCTTTCACGCGGTGCTTGACGGGTACGGCGCGCTGCTGCCCAAAGGCCATCATCCGACCTATGTGCTCTTTTTGGACATCGATCCCGAGCGTATTGACGTCAACGTGCATCCGGCGAAGCGTGAAATTCGGTTTGCCGAACAGGAGGCGGTCCACCGATTTGTGCGCCACAGCGTGCGCCACGCGTTCAGCGGCGTCGAACGGAAGCTCGTGCTGGGCCTCGCTCCTTCTGGAGTCTCGGCTCACCATGAGTCTTCGACCGCCCCTTCCGGCCAGGCTCCTCCGGCCCGGTTTTCCGAACCGGGGACGTCTGGCGCGGGCAGGCCTTCCTACGCAGAGGGTCCGGCCGAGGTTGAGCCGCTGTTTGTAAGCGACCCAGCGAATTCATACGGGAATGCGCAGGAGGTCGCGGTCATTCCGCTGGGCCAGGTGTTCGCGACTTATCTGGTGGCGCAGGTCGGCCCTGAACTCCACGTGATTGATCAACATACCGCGCACGAGCGGGTGCTGTTCGAACGCTTGTGGCGTATGTGGACGCAACGACGTGTGATCGTCCAACCGCTGCTCATTCCAGAGTCGATTGAACTGACGGCCGCACAGGTCGCCCTGGTGCACAAATACCTCGGGGAATTGGAGCACGTGGGGCTCGTGCTGGAGGCGTTCGGCCCGTCTGCCGTGCTGCTGCGCGGCGTGCCTGCCGGCCTCGGTCCGTTGGACGGCGCGGCGCTCGTTCGCGACCTGCTCGAAGACCTGACGGAGTGGGCGACGGCGTCGTCGTTAGAGGCACGGGTGCAGCCGGTGCTTGCCACCCTGGCCTGCAAGAGCGCGGTGCAAGCAGGACGGTCGATGGCGCTCCCGGAAATCGAGCAACTCGTCCGTGACTGGGTCAACGACGGATTGATGACGACCTGCCCGCATGGAAGGCGTACGGCGTTTCGTCTGTCTTCGGAAGAACTCGAGAAACTGTTCGGCCGGACCGGTTGGTCGTGACAACCTGTCCTCTGTACACGATGGCTTCACTGTCCGAGGACCAAGTCCGCCGGAAGCCTCTGGTGGTCATTCTCGGGCCGACCGCCGTCGGGAAAAGCCGCCTGGGCATCGCCATCGCCAAGCAGCTCGACGCGGAGATCCTGACTGCCGATTCTCGCCAGGTCTATCGCGGCATGGATGTCGGTACCGACAAACCGCCGGCCGCCGCGCGTGAGGGCATCACCCACCATCTCATCGATCTCGTCGATCCCGACGAGCCGTTCAATGCGGGTCTCTTTCGTCAGCACGCGACCCGCGTCATCGAGGGGCTGTATCAACGGCGGCGGCTTCCGTTGGTGGTAGGGGGAACCGGTCTGTACGTCCGAATCCTGTTGCAGGGGCTGTGCGAAGCGCCGCCGAGCGATCCCACGGTGCGGACGCAACTCTCCGAAGAAGCCCGCGAGCAAGGCCACGAGCACTTGTATGCGCGCCTGGCAGCGGCTGACCCCGCGACCGCGGCAAAGCTTCATCCCCGGGATACGTCGAAAATCATCCGCGCCTTGGAAGTCCATCGTCTCTCCGGCGTGCCGCTCTCCTCGTTCCAAGCCGGCCACGCATTCATGGAGCGGCCATTTTCGGCATTCGTCATTGGCCTGAATCGGGAACGAGAACATTTGTATCGCCGCATTGAGGAGCGCATTGAGTGGCAGCTGGCCAACGGCCTGGTTCAAGAGACTCGTCGTCTTCTCGACTCGGGATACCGGCGGGACAGTCCTGCCATGACAGGACTGGGCTATCGCCACATCGCCGCCTATTTGGCCGGTACAGGCGACCGCGACCAGATGGTCAGGGAGTTCAAACGCGACACGAGGAGATTTGCGAAGCGCCAGATGACCTGGTTCAGGCGCGAACCGGGTACGACCTGGCTGATGATCGACGAATCGGAGCCGCTTGAAGAAACGGTGGCTCGCGCCAGGCGGCTGATCGATCCCTTTCTGTCGTCGCTTGATCGAGGATCACAGATGGCAGGCCGAACCGCTGAGGAGAGGGAAACGTGATGGCCAAGCGGACGCGCGCGGCGCGTGCGGAGATCGGCATTATCGGCGGCAGCGGACTGTACGACATGGAAGGGCTGCATCAAGTCAAGCGTGTGACGGTCTCAACGCCTTTCGGGCCGCCTTCCAGCCCCGTGGTACTGGGCGAACTCGACGGCATTCGGGTGGCCTTCCTCTCCCGCCACGGGCATGGTCACCGCTTCAATCCGTCCGAAATCAATTACCGCGCGAATATCTACGCCTTG
>JBKPKC010000040.1:0-5107 GCA_046765595.1 Nitrospirota bacterium | reverse complement strand
TCTCTATGCAACTGGACGCGAACCTCTGGTGTAGCGGCTGGGATAGTCGGAAAAACCAAGAACGGTTCGTCAGCGACGGACTGGGTGATGGTCGGTCTGATTGCACGTCACCGTTACATACTCTTGCAACCGGATGAGGTCTTGAGGTCTCAGTTGCGGGAATTTGACGCCAAAACATTCGCCGGTGAGCCAGGTGACGATTGCGCCATTTACACGTAATGGCGGCTGCTGATCGTTAAGGGACAGGATGACTCTGATTCGGCTTCCCACAAGCTGCGATATTGTCCCCCGTATACTGCAACCGGTTTCCGAGAGATCGCGGATCACTCCCTCCACCCGGTAGATGAATACCCCTTTCTTGTAATTATAGGTCGCATGCCCGTAAACCGCCGTACCTTCTGGTTTCGTTGATTCACCAGATGACTTGGGATTCGCTTCCAATTTGATTGTTCGAGGGAGACGGCCTGGATTCATCTCGTGATTCCTCCTGTTCGTGAGATTTAAGGATCTCGCCGGGAGCAAATGATTCTTCCATCCGAAGCTGAAAGCCCTTTTCTGTGAGGTTGACGACATGGCATGGTCTCGACACGGCGTTGGAGGTGCCCGCTTCGCTCAATCCGAATCCGGAAGAATTCTCGTTTCTGAGCCAAGGCTGCCCACCCTCGGCAAGAGAGTGAATCACTCGGCATTGCTAGCCATGAACGCATTAAGAGTCTGCTGTTCAGATTCGGCCATCCGAATAAACTCGGCGCCGACTCGAGTTCCTTTTGCCCACCGCACCGCCGCTAAGCGAACAGTAAAGAGCGACGTGTGACCTGGCAGTAGCATGCGCAATTCTAGATATTGCCCCGGTGTTACTGCCTGTGAGCTTTCAATTTGACATCCAGGAGCCGTGAGATCGAGCACACGTCCTTGGCCAAAGAGTTCACCGCTCGAAAACAACACCCACGCTTTCAGCGGAACGCGTTTCCGGTAGCGACCTTTCATGTGCGGAACCTCCGTGTCTAAATATCGGAAACGCTCTATATCCCAACCTTACGGTAACGAACCAGGCAGTCTGGGTAATCGTTTTCTCTTTTCAAGGTCTTGATCAATAAGTTTCAAATCCTCCATCTGGGACTGAAGAACCGCAATTCGTCGGTCTCGCTCACGAACCTGCTTTTGCAGCGCCTTTACGACTTGTGAAGAGTCTCCCGCCGTCGCCTGCTGCGCAGGAAGTTCACCTGCCTGTTTTTGCTTTGAGTGACCGGCCAACTCGCCCGCCATCCAGTCCCTCACAAACTGTGCCATCAGTTGAACCAGGGTGTGTTGCCGCCCATGAGCAAAATTCTGGTCTTCAATGAGCTGAATCCACAGTCTGCTTGAGGCGGACAAGTCACTGGCAGGATTGTCGTCAATCACACGACGGAAGAACGCGCTGGCGGCCTCCTGGTTTTCAAAAAGGCTGACCAAGCCTCTGGCGTAATGCACCTGTTCGCAGGTCGCGCTTTCAAAACAGTGGAGTCCCTGCGTATCGAGTTCATGCGTCAGCAGGCCAACGCGTTTCACGTCTTCCGTTGTGGGTGTAAAGAGAGGCAAGGATGAGGACGGCGTTACTGCGCTACATCCCGAGACAAATCCAATAACCACGAGAAGGAACCTAACCCGGCCTCGCAGAATGACCATGTTTCGCCTCCGCATGGGATCTCCTTCATCACGCCCGCTCTCTAAGCCTAGCATTCAGCCCTAAAACAGCATCCCTCGAAAGAAGGAGAACCGCATCCCCTGAAAGGAGGTGAAAGTCAGTTGCCTAGCACCGCCGGTGTTACCTCCCCTTGGGTCTTCACATGGCCACGCAGGCCTAGGAAGTCTCCAGAAACCCGTTTGGTGGGGAGCTGCTCCTTCTTTCAGATAATGACCGGTGAATTGTAGAACGGTAGCGTGAGAGTACGGAGGAATCCATGAAATCACGACACCTCGACAAGTACATGCCCCGGGTGGTTGAGGGACTGGATGTCCCGGTTGAAAAACGGAGCAATGCTGCCACTGTTCTGGACCGCAGGGATGCGGAGCGAGTGCCTCTTGATGCGGTCGTCTCCTATATGTCGGATGCACGCATGGGACTAAATCGAGGGGAGGGTCGTCTTGCGGATTTGTCAAAAACGGGATGCAAAATTATCGGTCCGCTGCTTATGGTTGGAACTCTGGCCACCTTGGTGATTCATGTCGACGACGACAAGCCACCGCTCTGTCTCTCAGAGGTAGAAGTCACTTGGACGAATAGCGAATCGTTCGGGGTGAGATTTCCCAAACTCAAGGCGGAGGATCGTCAGCGGTTACAAGAACTGGTGTTGCGATTTGCGACCTTCAGAGGGCAGAGCGAGGAGCACACTGCCTTTCGGTTAGCGTAGACGACAACAATGGAACTAGCTGCCAGGGGGCTCCCCCTGTGAGCAAGCGCAGATGCTTCTGTCAGCGACACAGCACAGAAGATTTGTATTGTTTCGATTGGACAGCGGTGCAGGGTAGAGGATAAGGCAAGTTATGTTACTCAGGTTTTCTTGTTCAGCGGACTAGGGCACCGGTGGAGGCCAGGCGTACGAATCTGCCTCTAAAAATGCCCTGGTATTGGGTAAACTGACCTCCCACATATACGTCTCCGCTCGCGTCTCCAACGGGCAGGACTCTGAACACTGTATCGTTGAAGCCTGCACCGGTCGCGAACGAGAAATCCCTCGTACCGTTTTGATTGAGCCGCACCAGGTCATTGATTTCCGTCCCGTTGTAGTTCGTGAATGCGCCTCCTACGTAGAGCTTGGCGGTTGCGTCGCCTGCGGGCGCCACCGTGAATACGGTGTTGTTGAAACCTTTGCCTGTCACAAAGCTCAGGTCCAACAGGCCACTGCTGTTGAGTCGCGCGAGGCCAATGGCCGGGATTCCTTTATAGGTGGTGAAGTCGCCGCCTGCGTACAGATTCCCACTGCGGTCGTCCGCAAGCGCCATAGTTCGGACGGTATTGTCAAATCCTGTGGTCGTCGGAAAAGCCAAGTTGATGTTGCCATTCGAATTGAGCCGCACAATTCTCATCGCATCGACGCCCTTGTAGAGGGTGAACGCACCGCCGACATACACATCTCCGCTGCCGTCTGCCAGCGGAATGATGGTAAATACCGTGTTATCGAACCCCGTCCCGGTCACAAAAGTCGGATCCACAGTCCCATCCGCATTCACTCGCACGAGTCGATTTGCGGGCGTTCCATTGTACGTACTAAATGCTCCGCCGACATACAGGGCACCCGTGCCATCTTGCGCCGGAGCGATGACATTGACCGTGTTGTCAAATCCCGTCCCTGTCGTGAAGGTCGGATCTAACGTCCCATTCGCGTTGAGGCGCGCGATGCGAGCCCTCGGCGCTCCATTGTAGGCGGTAAAGTCGCCGCCCACATAGACGCTCGCGCTTTGAACAGCTGCGGGTACGATCCAACGTACAGTCGCATCGAAGCCAGATGCCATCACAAACGCCTGGTCAATTGTTCCATCGGTATTGAGACGGACGATACGATTCGCCTGTGTGCCATTGTAGGTGGTGAAGTCACCGCCAACATACACATCCTTGCTTCCATCGGCGGAGAGCGAAACGGTCAACACCGTACCATTGAATACAGGAATCTCGTTGGATGCTCCATTGTTCGTACTGCTTTCATTTCCATTACAGCCGATGGCGAACACGACCAACGACGTGACAAGCGCCAGCTTGGAGACGCGTGAAATGCTCTGGACATCTAAGTGACAACGCAAGGGCACGCCCTCCAATCACGCGGCAGGCGCGGATGTGAGTCGATAGGCTCTCGGAGTCTATGTAAGCCGTCTGCGTCCCGTCTATCCCTCGGACAGGGGGATATCAAACATCCTCAATATCCCCGCGTGACCGCTTACAGCTGAACCTTGTCGAAGCCTGCGCTAGACGGCGTGGTCGAACGGCGCCGGCTACGTAAGGGCCGTGGGTTCATTCCAAGAGGGCACCCACCAGCCATCGTTCACATAACGACTACTGCGCCCCACCTCCGAAGGCAGCCGACTCTATGGAACGTTAATAGAGAACTCACAGAGACCGGGCACCCTCATTTGGCAGGCGGACAACTGCGCAGGCAGGCTATGAGACGAAGGCAGATGTGTTAGCTTGAACGGCACACATAGAATCGTGCCTTACAATTATGGCAACGCCATGGATACCATCCAATCCAGGCGAGACAATGGTCCAGCAGCGACGTGCGATGAGACCGGATGCATGGGCGCTGACAACAGTAGCATGAGACGGTGGAGGTAGCTGTGTTGATGGCGGGTAGTGCAATTCTTCTCATGGAACATGCCAAATACAATGTAGCGACTTCTCCCGTTAAGATATAACGTAAGAGTATCTCCTATATCAACCAGTAGAGAGGCCAGTGGGGTGGGGCACCGAGCGACACAAAAAGATGCCTCAGCTCAGAGTCTTGTAACGCACCCTCTGATGGTATGCTTGAGCTTTTTGTCTTTTGAGCTATCGGTGCGGGCTGCCTTGTGGTTCGACCAACCGTGGTTCATCAATGGAGCTAATCGTGGCCTGTTTTATTGATGAAAGCCTTATCAATCAAGTCCTGAAACGCGGAGACGGATTGGAAACCAATGAGCGGTCGACCATTGATGAAGAATGTGGGCGTACTTGTAATGCCTAGGCGTAATCCGTCCTGAAGATCTTTATTGACCTCTGCCCGAAAGCGACCGGAATTCAGACAGCCTCTGAACGCTTCCGTGTCCAAGCCTATTTCCTTCGCGAGTTCGAGAAAGTTCCACGATGTGTTCGGCGCTTGACGTTCGAATAGCAGATCGTGATATTCCCAGAACTTCCCCTGCTGATGCGCGCACTCCGAGGCCTCGGCAGCCGGAAATGCATCAGGATGGTTTTGTCCGGGATAGTCGCGATAGACCAAACGGATTTTGTTGCCATGGACCTGCCGTAGTTCTCGCAGGACTGCGACGCTCTTTCGGCAAAAGGGACATGCAAAATCCGAAAACTCGATTATCGTTACAGGGGCATCGTCCGGACCGAGGCGAGGATCGTCGTCAGGACCAACCGGCACAATAGGCG
>JBKPKC010000039.1:0-2580 GCA_046765595.1 Nitrospirota bacterium | reverse complement strand
TTGTTGTTCTGCGTATCGATGAAGACACCGCCGATCACCATGGTTTCGCCGTCGCGGACGATGACCTGGGTGTTGGCTTCGCGGCGATCGATGCTCGGACCGGCCGGGTTGCTTCTCGCGCCGACCGCGTTCCGAGTGGCGCGCACCCGCATCATGATCTGCTTGCCCACTTCTTTCGGGTCACGCGAGGTGATCTGCGGCGTGACGTTCAACTCCAAATTGGCGTCGACGAACGTCGTCTGGGTACCCTGCAGCGAGGTGGTTTGAAACGGAATGGATTCACCCTGCGAAATCTTCGCTTCCCGCTTGTCTAACGTCGTAATTTTCGGAGCGGCGATGACTTTCGCCAAGCCGAGCAGTTCACCGGCCGACAACCTCAGGTCCAACGCGAAGCCGGGGGCCAGTTTGCCGAACGTGTACCCGATGCCGGGGACCGACGGCAGACCTGCAACCTGGGCCGGCAGATTGACGAGAAAGTCGCGCGGAATCGTCGTGGCGCCGGTTCCTGCGACCGGAGCGAAGGCACCGGTGAGGTTGCCCACCGCCGAAAACGTGTTGGGGCCGAAATCGGCGTTCTGGATGCCCCATTGCACGCCCAGCCCGCGGGCATAGACGGTGTCCGCCTGCACGATACGGGCTTCGATTTGAACTTGCGGCACTTCAAGGTCCAAGCCCTCGATCAGCTGCTTGAGGACTGCCATTTTGGTTTCCGTGTCCCTGACCACCAAGGCGTTCGTGCCTTGACTGACCTGCATCAAGCCTCGAGAGCTCAAATTCTGGCGCAGCGCGGTCATCAACTCGGCGGCTTGCAGGTTGCGCACATAGAAGACGCGGTCGACCAGGTCTTCCGCCTTGACTTTGGCGTCCTTGGCCCGTGCCTCTTCATCCTCCTGCTTGGCGATATTGGCGAGCGTATCGATCCAGAGGATGTTCCCCTGCTTGATCTTGCCCAACCCGTTCATCTTCAGAATCATGTCCAGGGCCTGGTCCCACGGCACGCTCACGAGCTTCATCGTAACTTTGCTTTTCACACCATCGCCGATCACGATGTTGAAGCCGCTGACCTCGGCGATCAGGCGCAGCACATTGCTGATGTCGGCCTGTTGGAAATCCAGGGAGATGCGGCGGCCCATATAGCGGGTTTCGCCGACCACGAGATCGTCCTTCGGAGTCGTATGCTTTTCGACCGGTTCTTGCTCGGTCATCATTTGGATAGGGCGCACACGAAACGCCTGCACGGCTCTGTGCGCGACCATCCGCGCCTTCCCCGCTTCGCTGGCGATTCGAGGAGCCGGCATTGCGGTCGCCTCGCTGTCCGGCGCGCTGTCCATAAGAAGTGCGTCCTTCATGGTGACGACGAGCTGGGCACCGCGAGGCTCGACCACGTAATCGGTCTGTTTGCCAAGATCGAAGACGATGCGGACCTTGTCGGCATGGTCGCCGACGCGAATTTGTCGCAGGAGCCGGTGGCCCACGTGCACCGTCGGTCTGCGAAGCGTTGACCACGCGTGCGGAATGTCCACGACCAGACGACGCTCACCCAGTCTATTCACCTCGTGTGACAGCACGCCGTCGCCGGTGATGGTGACGCTGAGCCGGTCGGCCTCCTTGCGCACGTCGATGCCCGTGACCGTCGGCGTGACCGGCACTGCCTCGATGGACGTGTGATCGAGACCGGCCTGAGTCATCGTGATCTCTGCATCCCTCTCGGGGGTCGCTCCCATCGAAGGCACCGCCAAAGGAAGGCTCACGGCCGCCAGGGCGGAAAGGATCCGGGTGATCGTGGTGGCATCTCGCTGTATGTGTGTCATTCTAGGCCCTCTTTCGGATGGAGAAGCTTGACGTACTCTCGCTCCTGTTTTCTGCCGTAGACGTCCGTGAACCGCTCCTGCACGATGATGCCTTTTTCGGTGACCGCACTCACGACCCCGCTGTTCGGACCGATCCGGGTGCCTTTACGCACCGAATATCCGTTTCCGTCCGGCGTCTGCACCATGGCGGTGTAGCCGTAGGCTCCCCAGATAATGGCGATGAGATTCATGTCGGTCAGATTGACGCGCTGTAACGGCGGAAGCGTCGGATCGACTTGGCCTGGGACGAGTTGGCTCAGGACAGGCGCAAACGGATCTCGCCGCCCCGCTGGATCGTATCCTCCGACGGGAGGCAGAGGAGCACCGGGCATGGCCTCCGCCGCACCGGGCATCGGAATGGGAGCAGGCGCCAAGGAGGCCTGAGGCGGCTCTTTGGGAAGGTCCGCGGGAGCGGGGACTCTCACCGAATCCTGCCGAAGAGGCGCGACCTGCCGGAGATGGGACGCGAGGCCCGGCTCGCTGAAGGCGGGCGCCCCCACCACCTGGACGAGCAAGCCGCCAAACAGCGCCGCGCTCAAAAGTTTGTGACTCATGTGGATCACGAGCATCCGTCCTTCGTTGAAATTCCCTGCCGCTTTCGGCGCGGCGTTATTTGGGCGCCCCTCCGGCGGGAGGCGCCGCCGCCACCACCTTGGGATCTTGAGGGGCCGCATAGGCCACAAGATCAAAGATCGTCTGCGTCACGACGCGGCCCTTTTCGGTTTTCGGC
>JBKPKC010000038.1:0-2609 GCA_046765595.1 Nitrospirota bacterium | reverse complement strand
CTCCGCGGCTGCGAATCCCCTGACAGGCAGTCTGCTGCTTACTTACGATGAGCCGGCTGAGGAATCCATGGAGCTGCCATTCGCCGTAGCACACGCGCTTGGGATTTCCCTCAATGATCTCGATCCGGCGGATTTACGCCTGCTCATGTCTCATCAAGGCAACGGCAACAAGTCCACCGCACCATCCATCTCTGAACATCTGGATTCGGCATTCAGAGACATAAATGCGGCACTGCGACGCACGGCTGGTGCCGATTTGGGAGTGCTTTTCCCACTGACACTGGCCGCGCTCGGTGTGCGCAGCCTGCTGAGTGCCGAAAAAACGACGTTGCCTTCATGGCATGATTATCTCTGGTTTGCCTTCAGCGCCTATTTCATGCTCAACCGGCCGAATGCCCCCCAATGACAGCGTCATCATCCATGGTGACTGAAGACCAGACGCTGCTCGGAGTTTCCCGTCAACGGCAACAGACACGCAGCGAGATTATCCATTGCGTCCCCGGCAGGGTTCGGCTGCGTGTGGCCTGGATCAAGGACAGGCCTCAGCTCGCCAGGGCTCTGGCCGGGAAACTCGGCGGAATGGAAGGCATCAACGAGTGTCGCGCCAACCCTGAATGCGCAAGCATCACCGTGACCTATGATGAAGCGCGGTGGACGGCGAAGCGACTTTCCGGCCGCCTCGATGCGCTGACTACACGAGAGATTCAGCGCCTTGCAGCGGTAACCGGCCCCGGCGCCCCCGTCGAGACACAGACCTCGTCATGGTTCGAATTGTCGTTATCATCCGCCGGAGTCGCATTGGGTTTTCTCTGTGAACCGCTGGCTCCACTCATGGTGCCGCTGCTGTTGGCCGGAAGTGCGTTGCCGATGGTGAAGCGCGCCTATGAGGCCCTGGCATCCGAACGAGTGTTGACTGTGGACGTGCTGGATGCGTCGGCGACGGCGCTGCTGAGCCTTCAAGGACAATTCACCATGGCGACGTTCATGGTGTGGCTGATCAACCTCGGCGATTACATCCGCGATGCAACTGTGGGGCAGGCCCGAGCGGCCGTCGAGTCCGTGCTTTCATATCAGGAATCGTTTGCCTGGGTGATCAAAGGCCGCCGGAAGATCAGAGTCGCGGTACCGCAGATCAAGGTCGGAGATACCGTGATCGTCTATCCAGGTGACCGCATACCGGTCGACGGAATCGTCCTTTCAGGCAAGGCGGCGGTCGATCAGCGTGCGTTGACCGGCGAATCCATGCCGGTGGAGAAGGAAGCCGGTGCCCACGTCTACGCGGCGACAGTCATCCACGACGGTAAACTGTACATCCGCACCTCCCAAGTCGGCGGTGATACGGAAGCGGCAAAGATCGTCAAACTGGTAGAGGGGGCTCCTGCACACGAGACAGCCATCCAGAACTACGCCGAACGGTGGGCGAATGAGTTAGTGCCGTACAGTTTTATGGGCGCCGGCGTGCGAGGGATGTTTGCGAACGGCGCGAGCGGGGCGGCTTCCGTATTAGTGATTGACTATGGGACGGGCATCCGTATCGCTGCACCGACCGCGGTGCTGGCCACGATGACGAAGGCCGTCCGGCAAGGGATTCTGTTCAAAGGAGGAAGGGCGCTCGAACAATTAGCGGCGGTTGATGCCGTGGTCTTCGACAAGACCGGGACACTGACCACCGGACGCCCGGAGATCACCGAAGTTTTGGCATATGGATCATTCGACCGTAACAAAGTTCTGGCGCTGGCCGCTGCCGCCGAACAACGGCTCAATCACCCCGTGGCACAGGCTATTGTTCGATCTGCGACAGCCGCTAAGCTCGCCATTCCTATGCGTACATCTTCCGAGTACACCATCGGCTTGGGAGTGACGTCCCGCGTCAATGGCTATGTGGTTCACGTCGGCTGCTTGAGATACATGGAGCAATTAAGCATCGAGCTTCCGGCCACCGCAACGCGGGATGTCGCTCGATTGGGCCACAGGGCGGTCTCACCGGTGTGCGTGGCCGTCGATCAGCGGGTCATCGGGTTGGTGGGTTATGCCGACCAAATTCGAACTGAGGCCCCGGAGGTCGTGCGCAACCTGAGGAGTTTAGGCGTGAAGGAAATCGTCATGCTGACGGGCGATCACCGGGAGGTGGCACGACAGGTGGCCGCACAGTTACATATCACGGACTACCAAGCCGAGGTCCTGCCGCCAACCAAACTAGAAGCCGTGAAAGCGCTGCAAGCACGCGGCTATCGCGTCGCCTTCATCGGCGACGGCATCAACGATTCACCGGCGCTTGCGCATGCAGACATCGGTATCGCTGTGAACGGCGGCGCAGATGTCGCTCAGGAAACCGCCCACGTGCTCCTCTTGAATGGAGATTTGCACAATGTGACGACGGCCATCACTCTGGCGAGGGAAGCCGTAGACTTGATTCACGAGAATTGGAATATCATTGCCGTGCCAAACACCGTCGCGCTCACGCTGGCCTGCTTAGGGGTGTTGGGGCCTGCAGCGGCCACACTGCTCAGCAATGGATCGGCAATCGTAGCCACGGGGAATTCACTTCGTCCCTTGTGGACCAACGGAACGGCCGCTCACAGCAGTGCTAAGAGTGCGCGTTCCATGAG
>JBKPKC010000037.1:0-8559 GCA_046765595.1 Nitrospirota bacterium | reverse complement strand
CCTGAAGCCGTGGATGTCGTCGCCGGTATCCCGAGGGCATGAAGCTCCTGCTCCAAGACCTGCTCCAGACCGCGCGGACAGGGTGCAAAAAATCGGTGTTTTGTGCTATCCATGCGCTGGTGACTACCTTACTGGCATAATTGTCATGAAATTTTGCGGCGAATGCGGGAAATCCGTCTCACAGCGGATCCCACAGGGCGATAACCTTCCACGGTTCGTCTGCGATGCGTGCGACACCATCCACTACCATAACCCGAAGATCGTGGCTGGATGTATACCTGAATGGGAAGGCAGAATTCTCCTGTGCCGGCGGGCAATCGAACCAAAGGCCGGCCTCTGGACCTATCCGGCAGGATTCATGGAAATCGGCGAAGGAACCGAGGAGGCGGCCAGGCGGGAAACGTTGGAGGAAGCGGGCGCAAAAGTGACGATCGCGCGATTGCACTCAGTGCTCAGCCTTCCTCACATCGCCCAGGTCTACCTGACGTTTATCGGCCACTTGGCTTCGGAACACTTTGAGGCGGGCCAGGAGAGTCTGGATGTGCGGCTGTTCGAGCGGCAAGACATTCCCTGGGATGACATCGCGTTCCCAGTGGTGAAAGATGCATTGCGCCGGTACATGGACGACATCGGACGCGGTTCGTTCCTCGTGCATGTTGCCGACTTACCGGACCGCCTCGCCTGATGACTGCCCGAGTGCTTTTCTATGCACCACGGCATGGATGTTCACCAGTCGTTCGTGGCGATCAATTGCATAGAAAATACGCCATTCGGCCACTGCGTATTTGTGCAATCCAGGGAGACCATGAACCGCCTCATGGCGAAGATTTTCGACGTTGGAGGCGATCCATTTCGTTTTGTCGAGAAGGCGCTGACCTATCGGCAGGCCGGCAGCGGCAAGGTCCTGAACGACACCGCCCTCAAACGTCAGCCGATACCAGGGCATCTCGCTACCAACGAAGCCCGAGCTTTTCAGCCAGTTCTTCGCCCGAAAGGCGCTCGCCTTTTTCGAGGGAAGCCTTGAGCCTGGCGCGCAGGGCCTCCCCGAGTTCGAGCCCCAGATCGGGATCGCCGATCAACTCCCGCAGGCGATCATCGACTATCCCTTGGACGAGTTCCTTGAACTGTGCGGGCGTCAGCGACGCGAGATCCATGGAAAGGAAAGAATACGGGGGGCAGCTGCGAAATGCAATCCGTGCAGAGTCTAGTTTGCAGGTGTGGTTTTTTCCAATTGCTGGATGAGCCGGCCCAGCCGGGCCTGTTCTGGCTCGGCCACGATGAGAAATTCCATGCCGATGCCCTGCGACCCGCACCAGCGCACGGCGGCATTTTCAATCTTCAACGGAGCGCTTTCTCCCGGAACGTGCAGGAGCAGGGTCACCTGCATGCCGGTGAACGGTGTAATCAGGCTTTCAAGCCGGCAACCTTTCGCGGAAAGATCGCGGATCGATCCTTTGTGCCGGAACTGGTCCCGCTGGACCAGCGTGCTCGGCATTCTGACGAGAAACCGGCGGTGCTTGCGAGTAACCAAGGCGATCCTTCTTTGTTCAGGCCTTAGGCAGCGGCGGCCGCTAATTTCTGCAGGTATTCGGCCAACCGCTCCCGTTCCAATTCTTCCATGCCGAGAAATTCGATGCCACCTTCATATCGCAGCCTCCAGCGTACCGCAGCCATTCGAACCTGTATGGCGGCTGAGTGCCCGGGAACATTGAGGGAAAGTGTCATCATCCCGCCGATCGCAAGAGGACGGTCCGTGACAATCTTGCAGCCTCCCATCCCCAAGTTGTATACGATTCCCACACCCTCGCAGTCTCCGGCAAATCGAGCGGGAAATTCGACGATGTATCGGTCATACTCGCGCTTCTTCATACCGGGGTGCTCGGGTCCGCAATAGAGACAACAATGTCAGCGTACGCTCGTTAACGCATCCCACAATGAGGCTACGGGGCTCCAGCGAATTTGTCAAAGAAAACCGGATGTTTCGTTGTGTGATGAGAAACGGCTGGTGACAATGAAGCGTCTGGCTGGAAAAGTAGCGGTGGTGACGGGCAGCAGCAGCGGCATCGGCAAAGCCATCGCCCTTCGATTCGGCGAAGAAGGCGCGAAAGTGGTCGTGGCCGCTCGAAGAAAAGGTCTTTGCGAGCAAACGGCGAAGGAAATCTCCCAGAAGGGCGGCGATGCCTTCGTGATCGAAACCGATGTCAGCGTGGAATCGCAAGTGGAGGCGTTGTTTGCCACGGCACTCCGGCACTATGGCCGGATTGATATCGCGGTGAATAACGCGGGAATGTTCGGGGGCAGGCGGATCGCCGAGACCACGACCAACGCATTCGACGACGTGATGAAAGTCAATCTTCGCGGCACGTTCTTCTGTTGCCGGGCGGCGTTCAAACATATGAAAGCGCACGGAGGCGGCGTCATCATCAACATGTCCAGCGTGGCCGGCGTACAGGCCTGGTCGGGCACAGGTGTCTATAGCGCCTCGAAACACGGCGTCATGGCGCTTACCAAAGCCTTGGCCGAAGAAGGGCGGCCGTTCAACATCAAAGTTTCCGCGATTTGCCCGGGAGGTGTGGCCGATGATTTGGTGAACGCGACGCCTGAAGAGATTCTGCGCAGCGAAAAGATCAGTCCGTTCGATATCGCCGACACGGCGCTGTATCTGTCCACGTTAGGCAAGTTTGCAGTGGTCCAGGAGGTGGTCGTCCACCGGCTAGGCGCCGACTGGTGAGCGCCTGCCGGCGTGCGTTCACCAGTGCCGCCCGTAGTGTCTGTAGAAGAACCGGGGCCCCCAATAAGGCCGGCCGTAGTAGCCGTAAAAGCCGGGGCCGATCCAGGGGCGTCCCAAGTACACTCCGAAGCCTACCGGAGGATAGGCATAGGTATACGGATATGCATAGGGAGGCGGCAGGACGGTCGTCGTGGGCGGTGGTTGCGACAGTTGCTGTTGAAGCTGAGCCGTGGCTGCATTCTGCCGCTCCAGCTGGCCCTTCAACTGGCCTACCATTTCCTGCTGCGACTGTAGTCGACCTTCCAGTTGTCCAATTTGTTCCTGCTGCCGCTCGATAAAGGCATTCAAGCAGCGGGTCTGCGCTTCATCCGAATAGTTGGAGCATTCCCAGGGCACTGGGGCGGCGGCTTCAACAACTGGAGCGGCGGTAACCGTGACCATCGCCGCAGCCAGTAGCATCCATCGAGACGAGCGGGAGACGGAGGATGTCATGGCCTGATTGATCATGAGATCACCTCCTTGCGGGACACAGTACAATCTAACATGTGATTTACCGCTTCGCCACCTGCCGGCCGTTTGCTTTTGTCGTCTTAGAATCCTACAATGCCGCCGCAACAATTCAATTTTCATGGCGTCCGCTACCATTTTAGCGTCCCGTGCAGTCAAGGCTCCGCGGCGGCCATCATGGCCGGCCGGGCCGCTGAAGCGTCGCTTCCAGAAACGCCTTCTGAAATGGTATGCCGCTTACGGTCGAGATTTGCCCTGGCGAAAAACCTCGGATCCTTATCATATCCTCGTCTCAGAGGTCATGCTCCAGCAGACCCAAGTGGATCGCGTGATCCCCAAATATCATCAATTTTTGGACCGCTATCCGAACTTCGAGACATTGGCCTCCGCCCCGGTCAAAGAGGTAAAACAAATCTGGTATCCCTTGGGGTATAACATCCGACCGGAACGCCTCCATGGCATCGCCTGCGAAACGGTCGAACGGTACGGCGGCCAATTACCCAATGACCATGACCAGCTCTTGTCTTTTAAGGGCATCGGCCGCTATACCGCGGGCGCCATTCGGTCCTTCGCCTTCAACGAGGACGCGCCGATTCTCGATACCAACGTCATCCGAGTCTTGTACCGGGTGTTTTTGGCGAAAGGAGATCCGAAAAAACACCTCGTGAAGCTATGGCGGTTGGCCGAAGAGCTTATCCCGCGCGGCAAGGGCTACGACTTCAATCAAGCGTTGATGGACTTTGGCGCTCTTTGTTGCACAGCGAGGACTCCGTCCTGCGAGGGATGTCCAATGACGCCGATCTGCAAAACCTTTCCATTCGATGTTCGAAAAAAGGTCTCATGGCGAAAGTCGTCGAAGTAGCCGCCGGACTCATCTGTCATGACGGCAGATATCTCATTGCAAAGCGCCGTTCGGGCGTGCACCTGGCCGGATTGTGGGAATTCCCCGGGGGAAAACGCGAGCAGGGGGAAACGTTGGAGGAATGCCTTCAACGCGAGCTGTTCGAGGAGCTGAACATTCGCATCGATATTCCGGTGCCGTTTCGAATCATCCGGCATGAGTACCCTGAAAAAACCGTCGAACTGCACTTTTTTCGCTGCAGGATCGGCGAAGGCCTGGCCACGCCGCTCGATTGCGCCGAAATCCGCTGGGTGCATCCTTCCGAGATGGGTGATTACCAATTCCCCGCCGCCGATCGCCCGGTCATCGAAGCCTTGCAGCGGGATGCAAGAGGAACAACGTCATGAAAGTCGTCCTTGACATCGAAACCATTCAGTGCCCACGTGACGATTGGGCGCGGCTGTCCGGAAAGTGCCGGTCGGTCGAAACCGAGCCGCCGGAATTCGATCTGTTCGCGGCCGGGGAAGCCGAAACTCAACGTCAGGCCGAGGAGGAACTGTATGCCAAGTCGGCATTCGACGGCACGTACAGCTCAATCGTCTGCATCGGTCTGTTGGAGTTTTCCGATCAGATGGAGCCCCGCGGAGCGGTCGCCTGGTATGGACGCAACGAACGCGAACTGCTCCGCCAGTTTTGGAGCCGCCTGGCGCAAGCCAAGCCGTCCTTGTTCATCACGCACAACGGCCTCGGATTCGACCTGCCCTTCATCAAGAAACGATCGATCATCCAGCAGACCAGGCCGAGCTTGGAGATCAACCTGGCCAAGTTCAGAACCGAACCCGTTTACGATACGATGGCGATCTGGAGTAATTGGGACACGCGGGGGTGGATCAAGCTCGACGTGCTCGCCCGTGCCTTGAACGTGGAAACGAAGTCAGGCAGCGGCGATCAGGTGGCGGCAATGTGGGAGCAGGGGAAAGGGCTCGAACTCGCGCAGTATTGCCTCCAGGACACATATGTCACATACGCCTGCTACTGCCGGATGAACTTTCGGCAACCGCTATCCCGCGAGGTGGTCCTGTTGCAGCCTGAATTGCTCGACGTAGGCTGATCCGCTAGCGGGTCGGATTGGCCTCTGCCTTTCTTTTCTTGGGCGGGGTTTTGACGGTCGCCTTGAGCGCTTTGATCTCTTCGTCACGCTCTCGCAACTCGCGCTTCATCCAATCCGACTCCTTGCGAAGCACTTTGATTTCCGTATCCTTCTTCGCCAACATGTCCTTGGCCCGGTCGAGCTGCACCTGCATTTCCACCGGCGCCTCCGCCTCCGCTGCGGCATAAGCGGCAGCGGCCGGCATCTTGGCTACGCTGTTTTGGCTCATCGTCGTCTTGGGAGTCGATACCGCGGTCGGCATCGGCGCCTTGGCCATGGCATGGTAGTCGATGACGTGGGCGGTGACGCCCGCCTTTCCACCAGCCGAGTAAGGTGGGGCCTGCTCGGTGCGGGCTGCCGATTCGGGCATGAACATCGTCGGCCCCGCGCCCTTCGAAATCGTCAAATGGACCGCTCCCTGATGCACGTAGATGCTGCCCGCCGTGGGTTCATAGCCTGACCCTGCCGATGAGGATACGCGAAACCCAACGAGCTGTTCGGGTTTTGCTTTCGATAAGCCTTGTGCGAGCAGGGGAGCCAGAAACTCCGCATCCTCATCGCTGAATACTCTCATCGGCTTGCTGCCAGCGGCGGACATTCTCGGTGATCCGCTTTGATCCTCCGCGGTATAAACGCCTTTGATGATCTTGAGAAGGGTTGTCTGGTCGATGACGGCCGGATGGCTGGCTTCAAATGACCAGTCCATGATTTCTTCGAGAAAGACGCTGCCTTTTCCGCTTTGCGCCACCTTCGAGGTTGAGCTGCACCCGGTCGCGATAAGCGCCAGGCCGGCGAATCCTAACACGGTCACATTGATGAGCCTGGCCACGCCTGAATAGGTCGACATTGCTCTCTCCTTTGCCGAAAGTTCGATAGAACCGCGAGACGGACCCGTCTTGCGGAAGGGGTTACCAAATACCCAAGCCCATCAGCGTCATACTGAGCGCCAGCCAGCCGAAGAGACCAACTGCAATAATTGTCTCCAGGCTCGTGGTGGAATCCGATCGCTTGTCTGCTGGATTGTGGGAGGGGTTCATGTCAGCGCTCCATGGGGTGGAGGTTTAGGAAGCCGTTCATTTTCAAAGCAAAGACCATGCCCTTGGTTTTCCTTCTATCGACGCACGTAAAAAACTGGAAAAGATCCGCAGCATATAATCGAAAGAAACTCCCCTAATGGTGTTCAAGCAAGAGATTTCTGAGTACAACCTAACGCATTGATTTACTGCATGTTTGCCACAAGTAGTCACCGGCGGAGGAGACCGAAATCGACCCGACGATTTTCTCTCGAGGAAGAGGAGCCGAAAGGCCGGCGTCGGAGAAGAGAAGAACTACGTATTGAAGGGATGTGGCAACGGATGAACGATATTCGTGCAGGACTGTTCGTTTTTTGACGCTGAGGTCCCCGCCTGGTCCGTCGCCCTCGCATACAGCGTCGAGGGTGACGCGTCGTAAATGTTGCAGGCGATCACGTCGCCCGGCCTGCAGGGGTGGTCGCTCTTTTCCCAAATGACGGTGACATTGCAGTCGCTTTTCCCCATTGCCTGAAGGGGAGATTTCTTCGCGTCGCCTTCGACGAGGACGGGCAGTGTTTCACCGAGATACTCACGATTTCGCTCCGTGGAAATTCGACGCTGCAGTTCGACCAATGCGGTCACTCGCCGTGATTTGACCTGTTGCGACACGTCGTCGTCATATTTGCGTGCGGCAATCGTATTGGTGCGTTCGGAATACAGAAAAATAAAGGCCGAATGGTACCGGACCTCTTCGAGCAACCGATAGGTGTCGAGAAACTCATCCTCGGTCTCGGAGCAGAATCCGGCGATGATATCCGTCGTGAGCACGATGCGGGGATTCATCGAGCGAATTTGCTCGACCAGAGTCATATAATCGCCTCGCGTATAGGTCCGATTCATCATGCCGAGAATACGATCATTCCCGGATTGCACGGGCAGATGGATGTGCTTGCAGATCTTTGGATGAAAGACAACGGCCTCCAGCAATGACGGAGGAAAATCCTTCGGATGGGGAGAGGTGAACCGTACCCGCTCGATTCCAGGAATATCCGCTACGGCGGTCAACAGCCGGGCAAAGTCCCAGTCGCCTGAACGGTAGGAATTGACATTCTGGCCCAGCAACGTGATTTGCTTGAACCCCTCGTCGGCGATCCGTGCAGCCTCTTCGAGGATGCCCTGCGGCTCTCGGGACCGCTCTCTCCCGCGGGTGTAGGGCACGACACAGAAACTGCAGAAGTTGTCGCAGCCGCGCATGACGGCGATCCAGGCATTGACTCCAGGAACGCGGGCCGGAACGATGTCGTCATAGGTCTCGTATTCGGACAGATCGACGGCCAGGCTCTTGAGATGCTCACCTTGTTCCTGAGCACGGACGGCGTTGCGGATAAGCATCGGCAGTTGACGATAGGAATCGGGTCCGGCCAGGAGATCCACCAACGGCTCCTGTTTGGTCAACTCCTGCTTAAGATTTTGGGCCATGCACCCCAGCACGCCCACGACCAACGCCCGGCTCTTCTTAAGGATTTTGAGATCGGCCAGATGGGTGTAGACTTTGGTGTGGGCGTTTTCGCGGATGGCACAGGTGTTCATGAGAATGACGTCGGCGCGTTCCCGGTCTTCGGTGATCACGAAACCTTCACGCTTGAGCAGCGCTCGAACAAGCTCCGAGTCATATTCGTTCATCTGACAACCGAAGGTTTCGATGTGCACCTGACGAGGAGAATACGGTTCGAGGATCATGCCCCTGTGCCTCCTGTCTCGTGTGCAAGGAGTTGACCGACTGCCCACCGGTCCGACGCACCGGTGATTCTGACGGGTCGCACCTGGTTGACCAGGTCCGCTTCGAAGGGGACGCCGACCTTGAGGTAATGCTCGGTGGTCCCAAGACGCAGGCCTTCCATGCGCCCGCCTTCAAAAAGCACGGCAACCGTGCTCCCGATCCATCGCTCCGCAAATGCGAGCCGTTTTTGGCGTGACAACTCGGCCAGTGTCTGCGCCCGTCGCCGGGCGACCTCCACCGGCACGTCTTGGGTCATCTTGGCGGCAGCAGTGCCAGGCCGTTTCGAATAGGTAAAGACATGGAAATAGGAGAATGGAAGACGGCCGCACAACTCAACAGTTCGCTGAAAGGCCCGCTCGCTTTCTCCCGGAAAACCGACCATCAGATCGGTTCCGAGCGCCAGATCTGGAACCGTCGCAGTCGCCTGCTCAATGACCGACAGAAACGCCTTCACGTCATAAGGACGGTTCATCGCCGAAAGGACGGTATCGTCCCCGCTCTGCAGAGGAACATGCAGATAGGGACACAGCTTTCGGG
>JBKPKC010000036.1:0-3340 GCA_046765595.1 Nitrospirota bacterium | reverse complement strand
GCCGTCTTGTCGGCGATGCTCGACAATGTGACGACAGTGCTCTTGATGGCGCCCGTGACGCTGAGCGTCACGAAGCGGCTTGAGTTGAATCCGGTGCCCTTCTTGATCGTCGAAGCGCTCGCATCGAACATCGGGGGCACCGCTACATTGGTGGGGGACCCTCCCAATATCATGATCGCCAGCAAGGCGGAGTTAGGTTATCTTCAGTTTCTGATGGTCCTTGGGCCGGTCGTCGTCGTCATTATGGCGCTGTTTCTGTTCGGCCTCCGGCTGTTCTACGGCAGAACCATGCGCGTGGCACCGCACCTGCACGAGGCGGTAATGGCCTTGAATGCCGGAGATGCCGTCCGGGACCGCGTCCTGTTGAATCGCTGTATTGGGCTGTTGGTGGTCGTCAATGCGGCTTTTTGCCTTCATGGGGCGCTGCATTTGGAACCTGCAACAATTGCCCTCGCGGGAGCCAGTGCCTTCATGCTGGTCGGACATGCGACGAAGCTCCAGGACGGCGATGAACTGTCCTATCTTGCGGATGTGGAATGGAAGACGATTTTTTTCTTCATCGGGCTCTTTATTCTGGTCGGCGGGCTCGTGAAAGTCGGCATCATCGGCGGGCTCGCGGCTCAGCTTGTGTCGTTCACGCAGGGGCATCCGGCATTGTCGGCACTGTCTATCTTGTGGGGCTCCGCGTTTCTATCAGCTATCGTGGACAACATTCCCTACGTGGCCGCCATGAATCCGCTGGTCGTCGACCTGGCCCGCTCGCTGCATCCGGAGATCACCGATCCTGTTGCACTGGCTCATCAACCTGATATTTTGCCGCTGTGGTGGGCACTTGCGCTCGGTGCCTGCCTCGGCGGCAACGGGACCGTGATCGGCGCGAGCGCAAACGTTGTGATCGTGGATCTGGCGCGTAAGGCCGGTTATCCAATCAGTTTCCGGCAATTCTTTCTGTTCGGATTTCCAGTAATGGTGGGATCGCTGCTGGTGAGCACCGTCTATCTCTGGCTGCTCTTTCTTGTGTAAGTCGCCCGTCAGCCGCTCTCGGCTGACGGGCCCGCCGAATGCGCTACAACAAACACGATGGGTGGCCGGTGCCGTACTGCACGAGGCGGTCGTATGACATGGAGCAGTCTGTACAGTAAAACTCGGACAGCGAGATCTCTTGGGCGGGAACCGGATGGCGCGCGACATAATCGGCCATTGTGCACCAGTCGTGGTCTAACGATCCGTCTCCATCCTGGTTTTTGACGCGCCAGCAGCCCGGACAGCAGTATGTGAGGTGTCGATCGTTCATGCCGAACACTCCTCTCTGTTCCTTCGCATGATAATCCGTGAATCAGGCCGGGCAACGCCAGACAGCGGCCCAGGCCTAACGTAGCGAAGCAGGACGACTGATCAGGCAACAGGATTGGGGGGACGCAGCAGACTATGTTCGTTCACATGTGTTTTGACGCCGGTGAACGTTTCACGGGAAGGCGTCACCGGCATCGCGGGGACCACATCGGACACGGAGGTGGGCAGCGAAAAACCTTCGAGCACGGGATTGTCGGTTTGATCGAGCGCGAATTGCATCGTCCACAGTGTCATCGTGTTGCCGAGCATGAACATGATTAGGCAAAGGCAGATGAGGCAGATGCCGCAGAATACGAGTCGTGGAAGGGATGCTCCTCGTTCCCCCAGCATGCGAGTGCTCCGAAAAGTGCCTTAGTCTAAAGTGACGTCAGGCGGCTGTCAACGCACCGGATGCGCCTCAGGCCGCCGGTGAGATCTTGAGGCCGGCTTCAGCGAACTTCTGCTCGATCGCAAACCGTAATTCGCTCGCGACCTCATGCGGATCGACGTCCTGCCGGATTTCCAGCCAGTAGTTCAATGTGAAAATGCGAGCCTGATTGCCGAATTCATCCAAAAGCACTTGCGGCTGCGGCGTTTTGAGCACGTGGGGATGGTTGGCCGCCAGGCCGGATAGGAGATCCATGACGAGCTGGGTGGACGATCCGTATGGCGCGCCAACCCGCAGCGAGAAACGGCCGATCCGGCTCGAATAGGTCCAGTTCGTGAGATGGCGTTCTAGAAAACTGCTGTTCGGAATAAGCGTGACGACGCCCTTCGCGTCGCGGACCGTGGACGATCGTAAGCCGATGGTCGTCACCCGACCGCGCACGTTTTCGACTTCGATGAGGTCGCCGACCCGTAGGGGGCGTTCGATCAGCAGCAGGATGCCGCTGATGACGTTCTTTAGGAGATTCTGGGCGCCGAACCCTATGCCGATCGCGAACGCCCCGCCGAGGAACGCAAAGATGGTCAATGGAATCTTCACCCAGAGCAGGCTGGTCACGATCAACACGGTCAGCAGCAGGGCCTGGCTCCATTGCCGCAAGAGATTCGCCAGTTCCGCATCGACGCCGAGACGGGCCATCGCCAGCCGGCCGATCAACGCTGCCACGTACAGACACAGCCAATAGCCGATTGACAGAATTACCAGGGCGGTCATGATTTTGCCGACGGTCACACTGCGGTGGCCGGTGATCTTCTTGCCTTCGACTTCGATCGTATCTTCCGCGTTGAACACCTCCCAATTCCACGCGTCCTTCGTCCGTTCCCAGGCATGCTGTCCCCAGCCCTCGAGCCGCGCCGACAGAGGCAGCTCCTTCTGCTGCTCCTTGAACATCGACTTCCATCGCTCCAGGAACCGCGCAGCCTGATCGAGGCGCTGCAGCGTGGAGTTGTAGATGGCTTCCCGCTCACGGTGCGCATCGAGCAGCGCTCGCGCGTGCGTTCGCTCATCAGGCGTCCGGCTGTTTTTGACCCGCGTTTCCAACTCGCCGATCTGGCCCGAGACGAGGCTCACTTGCTGCCGGACGTAGTCCCTGGAAGGCTGGAAATTGTTGAACAGCGGCGTAAAGCGTTCATATGCCTCCGCGATTTGTCCCGGTTCGTGCCCGTGGACGATGGTAAAACGGCTCTCCCAGAGCTGTCGTTCTCCTTCCACGACGTCCAGTAATAACTGGAGCGAATCGCTCTTCAGCGACAGATTATCCGTTCGGACATGCCCGACCTCGATCGTGGCTTGCGTGCGGTGGATCGTTCTTTGCCGTTGACGGCCCCTTGTGTTTCCTTTTGAGAGTCGTGCCGTCTGTCCCTCCATGGCGCGGAGCTCATCGAATTGGCGATGCCGGTCGGCCGTCGTTTGTTCGAGTGCGTCCGCGAGCTGCTGCCGTTCCTCGGACAGGCGGGTACGGATTTTCGCTAGATCCGCTTCCGTGAACTCCACTTGGGACTCCACCGCCGCCAAGCGGTGCTCAGCCGACTCGAGACGGGCTTTGGTGTCGGAGACCTCCTC
>JBKPKC010000035.1:0-3004 GCA_046765595.1 Nitrospirota bacterium | reverse complement strand
CAGCGAACCTCTCCATGACAGTGCTTTCTAGAAGACCTGTGAGCGGATGGCCAAATATTGCGATTCGGGCAACAACAGCCAATTGATGGTGCGCTTCACGCCGATCGTCGCTGCCGCGGCCTGTTCAGCCCGCGTCTTTTCCTCCTCGCCTGACACAACCCCGAGCAGGATGGCGCGGTTGTCCAGCACTTCAACCTGCACGCGCGATTCGACAACACCCGGCATTCGCGCGAGCGCCCCTTGGACCTGCGCCTTCAACGTGGAATCGGGCATGACCTTGCCGACCGTCTCGACCGTCCGTTCGACCGGAAGAAATGCATTGATCGATCGAAGCCCCTCGACCTTCTTGGCAACCTGGAACACGGCTTCGGCCTCCTCAGGGCTGCGGACATGCCCGACCACGTACCCGTGATCCATGAACACATAAGCGGTCAGCGTCAGGCCCGCGAATCGCGGCTCCTCGAGGAGGGCTTGTTGAAGGCGGCGTTGGTGGCGGTAGTCATCGGCCAGCGTGAGAGACCCGATGCCCGACTCGGCGGCATCGACGACAGTCTGGTATCGCTCGCCCCCGCATCCTTGACAGAGCAGGAGAGCCGCGAGGCCGAGCCCCGACCACACCCCGAGTCTGTTCTCACAGCTCAGCATGGCATGAGGTCATCCAATCCAATCGCAATACGCCATCTTCGTTCAAGCGTTGCCTCCAATTCAAGGGCCATCCTTCGGACCACCTTGCATCGGCCCGGGCCCCATGACCTTGGTCAATTCTCCTCGATAGCGCTCTCCGGTTTCATGATTGGTCGCCTCCACCAAGACGACGGCGCTTCCTTTGTGGTCGTACAATGTGAACGTGACCGCGCGCCGGTCGCTGTTGCCCTGCAGGCGGCCATCATGGGTTGCAAGATTTCCCGAACCGACCGCCACTTTCGAAGCGGTTTGACCGGCAAACAAGTAGGTCTGGTTGGCACGGATGACCAGACGAACCGACCCCTCGGCAAACGTGGCGTGCTCCTTCTTGATCAAACCTTCCCATTCGCCGACGACCATTTGAACATCCGTGATCGGTACCAATTTCCACGAAGGGTCCTGGGATGACGGACCACTCGAGCACCCGGCGAGGAGAGTAAGCCAAAGAAGCCCTAGATATCCTGCGCTCTGAGCATGAAAGGTCATGTCGCCTGCTGTCCGAAGATCGGTGCCCGTTTGCCAACGGCAAACGGGCGCGACAGTGTAGACATGGTGGATGGGGAGAGGAAACTGTCAAAAATGACAGTTGGTCGGGATGCTGCCGTCCGGGCCTGTGGATGACGCCACATCCCATCGGCGGGCAACTCCACCGCTTTATATATACATCGGACGCCTATCGCTCAGAGTGACCCAGCCGCGAATAATCCTATAGACGAACCAGAGGCCGACGAGACCCATGGGCAGCCAAGCGATCACGATGCCGATCCCAAAGGTCGCCACGACGAAGACGAGGCAGAGCACGATCCAGAGCAGTCCGAACCAGAACGTCCGGATCTGCCATCGAAAATGCGATTCCAGCCAGGTACCGCGCACCTCGCTCCTGTGGACGTAGTTTAGAATCACCGCAATGATCGACGGCCAACCGGTGAGAAACGCGCCGACGATTGTGGCCGTGCCGAGGATGCCGGTGATGAGGCTGAAGGCGTGAAGCGCGTAAATGACCTTGGTCCAAGTGACGAATGCGTCAGCCGGCTGCTCGACCCGTCCTCCATTCAGTGGGTTCGTCATGCCCTAATTCCCCCCATCACGCCGGTCAACGCCAATCCACGGCCCCAAATCCGGATTCCCCGAGGAAAACGTACATGAGGCTCGCCATGCCGACGTCCTGATTCCGATAGTCGATATTGGAATAACTCGCGTTACGATGCGCATGTTGATAGCGGACGGCTAAGCCATGACGGTCGTAGATCCGCACCGTCAACGAAGATTCTCCACGCAGGATGTTCTCCCAAGCCTGTTGGTCGGGCGACAGCACGTCGCTGACATAGAATTCCCGCGCCGTCAGGTCGATCATCGCCCGGTCGCCGAAGATGAATCGAAGCGACAAAAGCCCTTGCGGAGTCAGCCCGTAATGATAGTCTCGTTCTCCCTGCGACTCCATGTTGCCTGCCGCACCATACCCCGTTCCAGCGAGCGCCGTCCCTTGCACGGCCGTCGTTGACGACAGCCAGGTTTGCCAAGTTGTGCCCAGTGCCAAGGCCGTGCTCGAGACACGAAACACTTGAGGGGAAATGTAGTCGTACATTCCGTACAACCCCCAGAGCCCCCGGGTCGATTCACTTGCGTAGGTCTTGCCCCAGAGCACACCGCGAGTGTTGATGCTTTCCAGCACATTTGCAGTGACGGCGGTCACATGGAAGTCGAAATAGTCGAAGGGGCGCGCATAGCTGTACCCGGGCCGGCCTGGCAGACCATAACTGAACGTGAAATCGGCGACGGCTCCCGTCTCCTCAACCTGGGACGACACATTGCGACTGCTCGAGGTAAACGACCCGCCCGCCATGAAGCGCATGAACGTCGCCGGTTTATGGCTCGGAAAGACGTCGTCGAATCGGCTGCCGAACACGAGACGGTTGAATCCGGTCGGAGGGGAGATAAGCGCTGCGCCGAGCTCACGCCAGAAGCCGGGCGCTCCTTCGCTGTCCTCCAACAGCAGATTCGCCATGCGGAAAAACGGCTCGCCGATGAATGTGCCGCCGATCGGCGTCGCGATCATGTCATTGATGGAGGGATTGGTGACTTCACCGGCAATTTCCCACAAAAAACTCCCCGCGACGCTGTACAAGAATGATTCCCAAAAGTCGAGGCCGGAAGAACGGGCCAACCCGTAGTACACGCTGCCTCCGTACGGATGCAGGAACTGGTTGACCTTGAACTGATCGTTGTCGATGACCCACTTGGAATCCGTCAGGTTCTTCCAAATGGTGTCCCCGTTCGTCTCATAATCGGAGGTGGGCTCGACAAAGTTCCGATCAAAACG
>JBKPKC010000034.1:0-5281 GCA_046765595.1 Nitrospirota bacterium | reverse complement strand
CACCATTCCCTTGCATCAAATCGAAAGCGGCACCCTCCTCATTTTTTCGTTCTTCATGATCACCGATCCAAAGACCACACCGGATTCGCGGCCGGGGCGGCTCCTCTTCACGTTCCTGGTGGCGGCGGCCGCCATCGGCGTGCAGTTCGTGTTGTTTCGTCCCCACGCTCCCCTGTGGGGCTTGCTCGTTTGTTCCCCGCTGGTTCCCTTGATCGATCGGTATTTTCGCGGCTCACGATACGACTGGTCCCATCCATCAAACGGTGAATTGACCTTACCCCCCTTTTCATTCCTGTACTCGTTCCGTTGTCCGTCCCATCACCACAAAGGAGGATTTCGTGAGCGGCATTTGCAAGACCAGTGAGCGAATGTCTACATCGTTTTCATTCGACATTTCTTATCTTAAGCGGGTGGCCTCGAATGATCAGTCTTCATCCGCCCGTCCTGCCGCCCCGGGACGCGGCTTACACCAAGCGCCCGCAGCGCAAACCATCCTCTTTTTGGTGAATCGTACGCTCGGCGTCCGCCTCCTTTTCGCCAATGCTCTTTGCGGATGGTGCCGATCACTTGCTCGCGCGCAGCGGGGTCCCTACACCGGGCGGGGTGCGAGCACGCTGGGGTGGCTCGCCAACAGGACCCGCACTCTCTTTGTCCTCGCCCTCTTCGGCATCTTGCTGGCGTGGAATGACACCGCCTCCGCCTTCTGCGGCTTCTACGTCGCCAAAGCCGACAGCAAGCTCTTCAACAAGGCCTCCGAAGTGGTCATCGCCCGGGCTGACGACAAGACAGTCATTACCATGGCTAACGACTTCAAGGGCGACGTCAAAGAGTTTGCGTTGGTCGTGCCTGTACCGACTGTGCTCGAGAAGTCGCAGATTCATGTCGGCGAGGCCGCGGCCCTGAAACATCTGGCCGATTATTCGGCGCCCAGGCTGGTCGAATACTTCGACAACAATCCCTGCCGCGTGTTCTATCCCGAAAGCCGCGCCATGGATCTGATGGCGAAATCCAGTCCGTCCCCGCGGGAGGCGCGCGAGAAGTCGCTTGGCGTGACGGTCGAAGCGCAGTACACGGTCGGCGAATACGATATTCTCATCCTGTCCGCCACCGAGAGCGCCGGCCTCGAAACCTGGCTGACAGAAAACGGATACCGCATGCCGAAGGGCGCTTCGCCGGTCCTGCACAGCTACCTCAAACAACAGCTCAAATTCTTCGTGGCCAAGGTCAATCTGGGCGAGCAGGCGAAGCTGGGCCTCACGCATTTGCGGCCCCTTCAGATCGCATTCGAATCGCCGCGATTCATGCTGCCCATCCGACTAGGCACAGTCAACGCGGACGGGCCGCAGGAGCTCTTCATTTATTTCCTGACCAGGCGGGGACGAGTCGAGACCACGAACTACCGCACCGTGCGCCTGCCCGAAGCACAGGAGATTCCGTTGTACGTGAAGGACCGTTTCGGCGACTTTTACCGGGATCTGTTCAGTGAGCAAGTGAAACGGGAGCGCCATCGGGGAGTATTCCTCGAATATGCCTGGGACATGACCTGGTGCGATCCTTGCGCGGCCGACCCACTGTCCGCGGACGAACTGCGAAGCCTCGGTGTGTTTTGGGTGGAATCCATCGGCCGTCCAGGCAGGAGCGTGCCGGCACAGAACGTCTTTCTGACGCGACTCCATGTCCGCTACGAGGCCGCCCAGTTTCCGGAAGACCTGTTGTTCCAAGAAACGTCCGACCGCGCGAATTTTCAGGCGCGATACATTCTCCGTCATCCGTGGAACGGGCAAGACGACTGCGCGGCGGCGACGACCTATCGTACACAGCTGTATGACCGTTACGAACGGCAGGCCCAGACCCTGGCAACCTTGACCGGCTGGAATATCAGCGACATTCGCAAGGCCATGAACCTGACGCCTCGGCCGATACACGACCGTAAAAAATGGTATGAGAACCTCTGGAGCGATCAGTGAAGAGCAGAGCGGCCTGCGTCGGCCTTTTAACCAAGTGGCACATCCCTTGCCGTGCATCCGCAATCACGGCTTGATCCATGCTGCGCTTCTGCACTACAGTGGCCACAGACGATTCTTGACCATCATTCACTTTTGTGGAGGTAGTCATGACACATCCAGGACGCATTCTGACCCATTGTGCCGGAGCCGCAATGCTGATCATGTCTCTCTCGGCCTGCAGCATCACCGAGACGATCAGTAATTTCCTTTCGTCGACCTCAGGAAAGTCATGGTTTGAAGACGGCGTGATCAAGGCCGACCATCGGGTCCAGGCCTTCATGGTCTTTAACTTCGAATACATCAAGCAGGATATGGCCAAGGGACGAGGTGAGTTTCTCGACTCGTTGAGCACCTTGATGGAAATTCCCGCCGACCGGCGAGCCGCGTTCTACGCTCATGCGCAATCGCGCTATCCCGTGGTCGTGGAGCAGAAGAGCAGCGCGCACGAGACGCTCGTGCAGCTTGTGGGGTACGAGACGGCAGCTACGCTTTGGAGATAACGCTCCGATCAGCAGCCGAGGACGTCCTCATCCGGACCCGGACGCGCCGGACGCCAGCAGCACAATGTCCCCGTCCTCCGTACGCTGGCCTTTTGCGGTGACGACGCGTACCGGCAAGCCGTCGTTGAAGACAATGAAACTGCTCGGGACCGCGGAAACACGCGGGCCGGGGAGAATGACACCGCTGAGATTGAGCGGATCGCAGGCGGAAAGCTTAATTTCCGCCCCAGCCGCCGGCGCCTGACGCTTTTTCATCGCACGAAGCGCTTCAACCGCTTCCGGAACAGCGAACTGCTCGCCGACAAATCCCGAGACAAACCGCCCCCCGCGGACTTCGCCCTTCAGTTCCATGCGCCGGTAGACGACAAGCAGGTCGCGCCACGATTGCACCAGGACCTCGCGAGCCAGGAGGTCGCGAAAGACGACCCCATAGCGGCGAAGCATTTGGCGGGCGACTCGTTCGTGCACTCCCTCGCCCCCTTCATGCTGCAACTGCGACGGCCGGAGCAGCGACCACCGGCCGGCGGCATGGCGCGGCCGCCGGGATCGTTCCCTACCCTCGGCACGGCGGCGGCGGGGATCCATGAGGGCGCGGAGATTGTCGAATCCGTCCGCCGTGACCAATCCCGCCGCCACCAATTCCCAGAGACCGCCTTCCACTTCGGCGGCCAGATGCCCAGTTGCACCGACGAGGTCGGCAAAAAAACTCGCGCCCCGTGTTGCCAGCGCCCGGCGAAGATTCTGCGCGACAGGACTCAACGCGGCATAGGGATCCGGACCTGCGTGGAGATCGTCCCGCAGTGCGTCCAGCAGCCACCAACCCTCCTCGCGGGGAAACAGGCTGATCGGAGCCACGCTGGTCGGCGTGATGCGGCGCCCCTGCTCTCGGGCTGAGGGGTCCGTGAGTCTGGGATGAGGCGACAGCCGCCCCCAGGCGACCGCCCCGCTCAAGCAGAGCCGATCGAGCAGCGCCGGGTCATACTTGCCCATCCTCACGCGCAGCAACTGCGAATCCCAACTGGATGCCGCCGCCTCGAATCCCGCGAGCCGCTTGACCACCTCCAGCAGGCCCACCTCCCCATGCTGGCGTGAACCGGGTGCCACGTGCTGCCATTGGAACAAAAACCGCATGAAGTCCGCCGTCGCAACGGGTTCGATTTCCTTGCGCAGGATTCCGAGCGTACGGCGATGAATTCTGGCAAGCAGGCGGCGATGACACCACTCGATCGGCCCTGTTGAGTCTTTCCGCTCTGCCTTCTGAGACTGGGCCGGTCGGAACCGCCCGCGGAGGACTTGGCCTTGGGTCTCGAGACGCACCAATGCCGCGTCCACGCGTGTTTCGGGCAGATGCAGCCGCGCACTCAATTCCGGTGCGGTGGTCGGACCGATGCTTTCCATCCAGCCTGAGACAATGGCGCCAACGGTGTCTTCATCGCCGGCCCCCGCCAATGTTTCGGCAACGCTTTGCGCATGCTCGGCAGCCGACCAGCCTGTGATGCGCGTGTCCCGGTGGACGGTAGTCAATTCGGCCGCGCGGCCCGCATGCGTCAGCTCAGGCAGGAACTGCTGCCATCTCGCGACTTCCCCGGATGGAACCCAGACAAGCGTCAGCAGGGCATCGTGCAGCTCATCGGCATCGCGAACGACCGGCCACGATTCGCGCACGACCTCGTCGATGGCGCTGGCATCAAGTGCCCCCATCTCGCCGGCCATGTCCACGGGCAGCGTCCGCCGCAGCTCCACCGCTCTCGCCCGGCGCTCTTCCAGCGGCGCATCGTCGAGAAACGCGTAGGGGTTGGCATTGAGAATTTCATGCGAGAACGGCGACGGCAAGGGTGTGTCGATGGCGACGCACCGGATCGCCCCACGTTCGATGCGTTCGAGAACTTGCGCCAGCCCGTCAATATCCATGGCTTCGGTCAGACAATCGCGCAGGGTCTCGTGCACCAGCGGATGGTCGGGAATCCGGCGTTCACGCTCGCCGGTCATGTTGTCCTGACAGGCGAGCGCATCAGGGAACACGGCCGCGAGCAGATCTTCGGCTTTCATCCGCTGAATCTGCGGCGGCACTTTCCTGCCGTTTGAGAAACGCAGCAGGGCCAGCGAGCGCGTGGCGTTCCACCGCCAGCGCGTGGCGAACATCGGCGCAGCCAGCACGGCCTGCAGCAGCACGCCCCGCACGGTCTGCGAATGCAGAAATCCAAAGACCGACTCCAAGGGGAAACTGTGTTTTTCGCCGAGCGAGAGGACGAGGCCGTTGTCCGTCGCCGCGGCCTGCAGCTCGAAATCGAACGTGACGCAGAAGCGCTTGCGCAAGGCCAATCCCCAGGCCTTCGTGATCCGTCCGCCGAAGGGCGCATGGATGACGAGCTGCATGCCGCCGCTCTCGTCGAAAAACCGTTCGGCCACAATCGTCGTCTGCGTGGGAACCGTGCCGAGCACGGCCCGGCCGCCGAGCACGTACTCGACCGCCTGTAGACCGCCCCGCGGGTCGAGGCCGCATTCCTGCTTCAGCCATTGGAGGGTGGATTGCTCGCCGTTGCCGGCTCGCTCCGCGATTTCCCGCCGGACCGCGGCCACCTCGGCAGACAGTTCTGCCGTGCGGGATGGCGCTTCCCCCCGCCAGAAGGGAATGTTCGGCGGCGCCCCATGGGCATCCTCCACACGCACCTTGCCCATTTCGACGCCTTTGATGCGCCAGGAGGTGTTGCCTAGTAAGATGATGTCGCCGGCCAGACTTTCGACTGCAAAATCCTCATCGACCGAGCCCACGAC
>JBKPKC010000033.1:0-4302 GCA_046765595.1 Nitrospirota bacterium | reverse complement strand
GTGTTGTATGGTTCAGCCGGACCGTACGTGGTCAGCGCCCATACGAAGCGACCCAGCGCCCAGGCTTTTGGATCGGCATCCCACATCTCCCGTCCGACCCCATACTCCGACGCCGTCAGCTGGTCCCCATTGGGAAAAATTGCAAGGCCGTATTGTTCCCCCTGTTTCGTCACAATGCTGCCATCGGGATAATGCCAGTGCGTCTCGACATGGATGTGATCTCCCCACGTGTCGTTCACCACATGGGTCACACCGTGGTCGAATCCAATAAACAAATGGCCTGCGGCGGTCCCGCTGTGACCGAAGACCATGCGCCGGGCCGACCGTTCTTCCCAGCAATTGAAGCTGATGTCGCAGATGAATTCATAGCGACGGAGGCCGATTGTGCCGTCCGCATTCAGCGTGACCTTGTCGGCTTGCCCAAGATGCCAGCGCGGGTCGCTGAAATCCGCATTGGGGACGCAACAAGGTGGGGGCGCTGGAGGTGGTATCGTATCCTCGAATCCCTTGTAACCGACGAATACTTCGTTGGCATGACCTCCGGCCATGGCGGTGATGGGGCTCACCGAGACTTGGCCCGTCGCAGGATCCCTATAGGTTCCCACGCCGTCGGCCGCCGTGTAGCGTCTGAAGGCGGTTTGGCCGGGACGCAGGACAAAGAGTGCATCCGACGCCACGACCCAAATATTCTGTGCATCGTCCGGTCCCGCGTCGATGATCGTTCCGGTCAAGCTCTGAGCCGCTGCGTAAAGTGTAAGGTCCGTTACAGGCCAAGGTCCGGCCGCACCTGATGTCGGAGGTGGATTCGTCGGAGGCGGATTGGTTGATGGCGGATTCGAAGTCGTTTGACCCGGTGGCGGAGCCGTGGAAGGCTGATCGGATGCGGCCGGTGAAGAGCTGTCAGAACCGCCGCACGCGCTGAGAACACAGAGAAGAGCACAGAGGACTGCCCGGATCCACATGTGAACTCCTTGGGTGACAGATGTCGAGATTCAAGGGTCTCTCCTATGTGCATACCTTCGTTCTGTGGATCCCCTAGCTGGGAAGATCCCTTGAAGTGCCATCGACAAGCCCTGGAACCTTCATTGACGCCCAAGAAGAGATCGGCTAGGCTCCGTCCTCTCTCGGGAGGGCACAAGCTATGAAGACCAGAAAAATGCTCTGCTTGGCCGTCGCGCTCAGTTGCTGTTGGGGAGTCGATGCGTGGACGATCAGGGCGGCCGAACCGTCCTATGAATTGACCGCACGCTACATTTTAGAAGTGGTGAAAGCCTTTAGAACCGCCTACGTGTTGAAGGTGGTCGAGCACGCGAGGGACGGCGGTGTTCAGCCCAGCGAAGAATGGCAGAAGGATGCGCACTTTATCCCCCTTCCGGCTCAGTTCGTCAAAGCGGCTGCCGACCAGCTGGACAATTTTGAGATCGGCTTGATCGGGCTCACACCCGTCAATCTCGCCAATTCGCCCAAAACGCCGGCCGAAACGGACGCCTTGCTTCAACTGATGAAAAACCGTGAACGGTCCGTGACGACCTTCGTCGACGGCGATCAGTTCAAGGCCATCTCCGCGGATTTGGCGCTCGTGCAGTCCTGCGTGGAATGTCATAATCACCACCCGAAGGCCACTCGGCGGAATTTTCAACGCTGGGATGTCATGGGCGGTCTCGTCGTACGATTGAAACGGGACGCGCGGCCGGAAGGATCGACGATCGGTCCCGAGCCCTCGAGCCGTCCCAGCGGTCCGATGGAAAGGATGACTCCACCGCTGACGGAGCCACCGCCTTGGGTTCGCTGAGCGGCACCTCTTGACGCTTACGAGGAGGGGAGCGTAGGCTTCACTTCAACTATTCTCCGCCGCCTCGCACGCGAGGTCGCATCATGGTCCTCCGTGGTATCCAGCACCATCGGCGCGGACCTGCCCGGTGTACGCCTCTCACCAGACGGGATCTCTTTCCTCTGCGTTGCCGACCGTCGACCATCACTCGCTTGCTGTCGTCCGCCGACGGCATCGATCCGGTTTTCCCCACATCGCGTCACCCCGTTCGACCGGCAATCCGTGCGGCATTGCTGCCGCATGCCTTGTCCGACGGGAAAAGGAGGTTCCTATGCCATATCGCTTCAACAGCGTAGATATCCTCGTGGGTGTCGGTCTCTGCGCGATTGTCTTCGGCGCAATGGTCTTGGTTGTCGCCACGAGCGGTGCCTTTCTTGTCAGCGGGCCGCAAGTAGGAGCGATCGAAGAGGCCATGCCGTCAACGGAGGCGGCCTGGCTCCAGCCCGCCCTGGGGAGGGCCATTGTCGAGCGGGCGTTGCTGCAACAGCACACAGATCAGATGACCTCGTCGGCGACAGCGGAATGGAACCAGGCCTTGATGGCCCACCGCAGCCTCCAATCGATTCCCGGCGGTCCGTTTGGATTCGTGATGGATCGTGCGGTGACCGTTCCGCAGCAGCATGCCGCCCGGGTGGAAGCCGTCACGGGACGTGCCATTGTCAATTTTACGCAGCGCGGGATTCGTAGCGGCGTGCTGTCGGCGGACCTGTATCTCTCGGATTACAATCAGGCCATGATTGCGGCTGCTGAAGCCCGTGCCCGGCGGATGCATGAGGAATTCGGTGCGACCTGGCAATCCGTGCTCGGGCGATGGATCGTCGAGGTCAGCCGGGAAAACATGCGCCGTACGGCGCAAGTCCAAGAACAGTTGGGCTCCGCGATTGTGCACGTGACACAGGCCAAGATGGGGCTGGAGGGTGCCTGGGCCACCAATCAATATCAATTGGGCAGTCTGATGGCTGCTGTCGACCGCATGCCGGCCATCGACGCTCACGGAGCCTTGTTCCCGTCCGCAGAATCCGGGCGGCCCGAGGGCGCTGCTTCGAATGGACTGCGGTTCATGCCTGACGTGTCGGTCGGCTACTTGATGGCGGCGGCCATGGTGCTCTGCGGTGTGTTCTTCGGAGGGCTCCTGCTGTCCGCGGCCTCACGGGAGGCCAAGGCGGCGGCTGACGTAAGACGAAACGCCGGACGGTGGGTCTACCGCATGGCGGCCTAAGAGGCAAAAGGTTGTGGAATATGCCGACGGGTCACAGGCTCTTCTCGGCCTGTGGCCCCGGCTTGGTTATTCCGCAGGCAGCGGTGGCGGCGGCAGTTTCACGCTGATCGCCCCTCCCAGCTCGCCTTCTTTGGCTCCTTCCCTCGGATAGCCTGAAATGTCGCGCTGGCCTTTTGGTTCCCCATGACAGGAAAGACAAGACCGATGATAGAAGAGTGGAAGGAGCACGCGGACGAATTTTCCATCATCGGTGACCTCGGTCAGCACCTTATCGGGAGTGTCGGCGGAGGGAGCGGCAGAGAATCGCGCAAAAGCCGCGGATTCATAGTCGTCGGGCTTGTTTTTGGGGTTGCGGACGAGATGTGATGGGGCGGTTTGCTTCATGTAGATGCCTGACCATGACTGGAAGCGCATGGCCGTTTCCGTCCCGAACGTCGCGGGAATCAACCCTTTGTAGGCAAATCCGGGAACGTTGATGACCGACTGATAGGTGTCGATGGTCTTTTTGGATTCTTGCATGAGACGCGCCAGCAGCGGTTTCGCCATGGCGGGCACCTCGGCCGCATCCAGATTCGTCAGCGCGATTCCGGTTCGCTCTTGAAATTCTTCGGCGACTTGCCGCTCAAAAACGTCGGAGGTAAAGCCTTTGTTGGATTTCGAGGCGTCGTTGATCAGCTCTTGCTTTTTTGCGATAGCCTCTCGTCCCGCATCGAGTAAAATCGCCAATAACCTTCCGGTTTCTGATGCATCTTCGAACGGTCCGGCGTGCGCAACAACGGCCGCGCAGCCCAATAGAAGCGAAACGGTGAGATATCTGCTGATGACGAAATTGTACGGATTTCTATGCTCCATGCCGGCGCTGTCCTACGATCTCCTACGTCCGTGTAGGACGTCAGCGTACAGTGATTTGACTGGTAGACCCATCCCCCAAAAGGGGGGGCGTAGAGTTCCGCGCCTTTCTGAATCTAGATAAATGCCGCCGGACGCGTCTATGCTTATCGACGCAAGGGTATGTTCACCTAAAGGAGGCCCTTTATGCGAAATCGCCCTCGGCTCATGTCCGCCCTTCGGTTGACGGGATGCGTCGTGATGATGATCAGTATGGCCTGCGCGTCGACGCCGGTCGTGAAGCCGACCTGTGCGATCTCCTGGGACAAAAGCGCAGATTACTGGCGGGTGACTGAGTATCGCCTGACGGTCTGGCGGGTGAACGAGCAACAAGCTTCTGATAAGACCACGCATGTCGTGAAGG
>JBKPKC010000032.1:0-12308 GCA_046765595.1 Nitrospirota bacterium | reverse complement strand
GTCCAGTGACATACAGGTTGGGCAGGTTCGTTTGAAATTCTGTACCGAGCATTGGAGAGCCGTTAATCGTCGAGAGTTCCCGCAAAATCGTCGTGCGGTCGAGAAACGCGACATTCCGCATGTTAGGTGCATAGCCAGTTGCCAGAATGATGTGATGCACATGAAGGGTTGTCTTGCCGTCCAGTGAGACCTCGTATGTGCCATCAGTCAAGGTGCGTGCGGCGACGATCGCCGTGTTCTCGTGAATATGAATATTGGGTTGATACACTCGTGGTCCCAGCCACGCTTCAAGCGTAAGACGTCCTACGGCCCAAAAATCATTGCGGATCTTTTCTTTCTCTTCCTCTGTTGAGCGCCGCCACCACCCGTGGTCTTCCAGCGTTCGCCGCACCATCGGCTGTACCCAACTCCAATCCGGTTCGGTGAATTGTGGCGTGGGGTGGCGATGTGTGACATAAATTGCGTCAGCCCCCTTTTCGCGGATCAGCGCTGCCCATTCGAACGCGCTCTGTCGTCCACCCACTATCAACACCCGCTTGTCGCGCAGAAATTCAAAGTCAACCATATCGCAGGTATGCGTATACGATCCAATCGGCAGTTCGTTGGCCAGTTCGGACGGGTATCGCTTGAACCACGCAAAGCCGAGACTCAGTACCACGTGGTCCGCGCGAATCTGTGAGCCGTCGTCGAGCGTTGCCGTGTAAGTCCCATTCGACCTGGCGAGATGTGTGACGAGGGCGGGATGGGGTGTCAGATCATACTGTCCCATGAACCAGCTTGCATAATCGAGAAACAGGTCGAGCGGCACCGGTTTGACGTGCGCGTGTGTCAGCCCACGCCTATTGAAATAGGCCTGAAAGGTCACGGCATCCCGCGCGTCAAGGTGCCAGTCCGGGCCAGAGCGCAAGAACATGCCGCGCGGCATATTCGTCTTCCAAAAATCGAGCGTCTTGCCCACGATCATCACTGGCACGCCTAGATATTTCGCATACGCCGCCGTCGCAATGCCGTACGGCCCCGCTCCGATGACTAAAAGTGCAATGCGTTTCGTCTCCATTTCGATCAACCGTGTGCGCGTAAAAACTTTTCGGCGTTAGCGACTAAGATCGTCGGGCGGCAATCCGCGACTCTGCCGAAGCCCAGCCGGCATCGAAGGGATGGCCGGGGCTGTCGATATCGATGACCAACGGTGCATGATCTGAAGGTACAGGTTTTCCTTTTCGCGCCTCGCGATCGATCTCGGCCCAGACAACGCGGGGTTTCAAAGGAGCCGTTACAAGCAGGTGGTCGATGCGCATGCCGACGTTTTTATAAAAATTGCCGGCGCGGTAGTCCCACCACGTGTATCGCCGAGCTTCCGGGTGATGCAATCGGTACGCATCGACGAATCCCGCGTTCGAAAGCCGCCCCAAAGCCTGCCGCTCGCGCTCCGATACGTGCGTACCACCGTGACAGGCGGCCGGGTCCCACACATCGATATCTTCGGGCGCCACATTGAAATCACCGCCGATGACGGCCGGTGCATTCGTAGGAAGGGCTCCATTGATCCAACGAGCCAGCTTATCGAACCATAGGAGCTTCGCTTCATAAAACGGCGAATCCACAAGCCGACCGTTCGGCGCGTAGACAGAAATGATGCGCACACCGGCGCATTCGGCAGCGATCATCCTCGCCTCAGCCATCGGTTCATCATCGCCGACATCCGACGTTCGCGCAGGGTGTAACGGCTCTCCAAAATTCGTGATCACGCCGCTGATGCCGCACCGACTCGCGATCGCCACGCCGTTCCAGCGACCCTCACCATGATGCGCCAGTTCGTATCCAGCCTGTTTGAAAGATTCAATGGGCGCATCCGGATCCGCCAGCTTGGTTTCCTGCATCAGCAGCACGTCGGGCTTCGCCCGATCCAGCCACCACATGACCTTTTCCAGGCGAGCCTTCAGCGAGTTGACATTCCAGGTGGCAATTCGCATGTTTCAATCTTCTCCCATCTTGGCCTCGACTTATGGCGGTCATCACTTTGCATCATGGAAAATCACACCGAGCGTAAAGCGTGAACCGGAGTGCACGGTGCTGACGCCGTGCCGTATGGTGACCCGGTGATAGCCTCGGCTGCGTTGTACGGGACGGTGCCGCGTCGCAAAGATGACGAGTTCACCCTGCTCGGGGGCTAGGACTTCACCACGTGATTGCGCCCGCGGCCGCTGTTCCATCAGCAAAAACTCCCCACCGGCAAAATCGCGGCCAGGACGACTGAGGAAGACGGTGAGCTGCAGTGGGAACGCGACCGCTCCATATAGATCTTGATGCAGACAGTTATAATCCCCGGTACCATAGCGAAGTAGTAATGGTGTGGGCTTGGTCTGTCCCTTCCGTCGACAGAAGGCGAGTAGTTTATCGTGGCTCAGCGGAAAAGTATCCGGTTGACCCAAGGCTTTTGCCCAGGCATTGGCGATCACTGCCAGACGGCGATAGATGTGTTCGCGCAGCGTTTGAACCAGCGGCGGTAACGGATAGGTGAAGTACTTGTACTCTCCTTCGCCAAACCGGAACCGCTTCATGTCGATCCTGCTTCGGAACAGTTGGTCCTTACTGTACAGGGCGATGAGCGCATCGCACTCTTCGGCCGTCAGTAACGGATCGGTTTTGGCATACCCCCGTTGCCATAACGAGTCTTCAATGGCTTTCCAGTCCAGCTGGGCCAGTCTGTCTTGGATGTTGACCACTTCAGCCAATTTCTCGTAAGTAATGGATTTCATTCTGCACAGGCTCGATGTCGATTTTGGCCCCCGCGGACGACTATAAGTCAAGAACAGCGTTCACAGTCAAATTGGAGGGTTGGAGCCATGAAATACATGCTTCTGTGTTGCCACGAAGAGAAGAAATGGGATTCCATGTCCAAGAGCGAGTGCGACGCCGTGATGGAAGAGACCATTGAATATGTCGAGGCACTGAAGAAGAGCGGTCACCTCCTTGCAGTCGAGCAACTCGAGCCAATACAGTCGGCCATGAGTGTCAAGGTCCGGGGCGGGAAGTTGGCCGTGACCGACGGTCCCTTTGCGGAAACGAAAGAGCAACTCGGTGGCTTTTTCCTGATCAGTGCCCGAGATCTGAACGAGGCGATTCAGGTAGCCTCGAAGTTTCCCTCGGTACGGTTCGGGACAATGGAGGTGCGGCCGGTCAGGGAAATTCCCGGCAACGGCCATTGAGTGGCTGCATGAGAAGCGTTCATCCTAATAAAGGCTATAGAAAGGGGAAATCATCGTGGGAGCGAATACCATTCGGCTTCATCGTGTGCTGCGTGCAACGCCGGAACGGATCTACCGGGCATTTCTCGATGCAGATGCCATGGTGAAGTGGCTGCCGCCAAATGGATTCACGGCCAAGGTGCATCACATGGATCCCAAGGTCGGCGGTACGTTCAAAATGTCGTTTGCGAATTTCACGACGGGCAAGAGCCACTCCTTTGGCGGGAAGTATCTGGAACTCGTGCCTCATGAACGCCTTCGGTACACGGACGTCTTCGACGACCCAAACCTGCCTGGGGAAATGCACGTGACGGTCACATTGAAGAAAGTCTCTTGCGGAACGGACGTGAATATTGTGCAGGAAGGCGTGCCTGACGTCATTCCGGCCGAAGCCTGCTATCTCGGCTGGCAGGAATCACTCATCCTTCTTGGGAAGCTGGTGGAGGCGGAGATCCCTGACTAGGATCGCTTAGGGGACGAGTAGCGCAGGCGGAGGCAAAAGGGGCGGGAGTCTGTTGCCGACGGACAAAAAGGATGACTACATGAGCAAGGTGAAAGTCGCGGCGTTTACGGTGTCGCTCGATGGATTTGGTGCCCGACAGGATTTGCAGAATCCGCTAGGGGTTCGTGGGGAGGAACTGCATTCCTGGTTTGTGGACACGGATGTCTTCAAGAAAATGAACGATCAAGGCGAAGGGTTGCATGGCATCGATAATGATTTTGCCGCGCAGTCAATGGACAATTTGGGTGCATGGATTTTGGGGCGGAATATGTTCGGGCCGGTGCGCGGTCCCTGGAAAGACGAGTCCTGGAAGGGTTGGTGGGGGGACAATCCGCCGTACCACACGCCGGTATATGTACTCACGCATCACGCACGCACGCCTCTTACGATGGAAGGCGGCACGACCTTTTACTTTGTCACCGATGGCATCGAGTCGGCCTTAAAGAAAGCGAAAGCAGCGGCGAAAGGCAAAGACGTTCGGATTGGTGGCGGCGTTGGCACGATTCGGCAGTACTTGATCGCCGGCCAGATCGATGAGATCCACCTCGCCCTGTCGCCGATTTTCTTGGGGGAAGGGGAGCATCTCTTTGCCGGTCTCAATCTCCACGCTCTTGGGTTCACATCCATTAAAACCATTGCCAGTGAAAAGGCCACGCATGTTCTGATTAAAAAAAGATGAACGGTTTGCCTCTGCTGCATAAGGTCTTCAGAAGAGAACGATGCCGATTTGCGATCGGCTCATGATGACCTTGCCTCCCTTCAACGGCTAATAAGCCCATCGGTGATGCCATAGGCAACGGCGTAGCAGACGAAGATGCCTACGCCGCCTGCGAGGCCGGCCAGGACGATGCCCCTCCACTCGCCGTTGGCCACGCGTCTTGCAAGTAACGCAAAGATGATCGCGATGCCGAATTCGCCGAGGATGATGTGGAAAGCCGGTCCGCCTTCAATGCCCCAAACTCCTGACACCTTGTCATACCAGTAGCGGCCCGGCCTGATTGGAACACCATAGGTGCGTTCGAGCGCCTGTTTTGTTTTGGAATCGAGAGCTACACCATTGACCATGACATCCGTGGTGACGGCCGGTAACGGGATTAATGCGAACGGCAGTAGGGCCAGAGCCCACAGTCGTGTAGTCACAGCCGCCTCCCATCGTTCGATCGACAGAAACTGCCGGCTAGTTTCTCACCGACGTGCGCAGGTATGTGAAAGAATTCAATAGTAATGCCAGAGACCGAATTCGAAGCCCTGCGGCTGCAAAACGGCGTATGGGGGTATCTCCCAGGTGACGGGTTCGAGATAGGTATGTTGTCGTTACAACAAAGGCTTCTGGAGCGCTCTTCTCTAATCTCCCTGCGCACAGTTGTCATCGAATCTCCATGCATGTGAAGACCCTCTATGACCGGACGCCTTCAGCAGGCCTTCTTTCCTCAGAACTGCAGCACCTCTATGAGGGCGATCTCAATTTCCCGGAGCCTTCTGCGTCGCGACCGTTCATTATTGGTAATTTCGTCCAAACGCTCGACGGTATTGTCTCTCTGAAGATTCCCGGACGAAGCGGGGGCGGCGCAATCAGCGGCCGAAATGAAGAAGATATGTTCATCATGGGACTACTGCGGTCGTGCGCCGACGCCGTACTAATCGGAGGAGAAACGTATCGTGTCGCGAAGAAACATCTGTGGACTCCGGAGTTTATTTATCCGAAGGGAAAAGGTCTGTTTGAGGCGCTTCGCCGCAAACTGGGCAAGCGCAGGCCGCATCCGTTGACGGTCATTGCCAGCGGAAAGGGCACTGTCGATCTGAACGGCGCGCTGTTCAGACAGCCCGACATAACCACGCTGATATTTACCACGAAGAAAGGAAAGGAACAGATCGAGTACAAGCATGGCACGGCGCTGCCATGCGACGTCCAGGTGCTTCCCGGCGATACCCGTTTACATGCCGGCGATATCGCGGAAACATTATACGAATCGTATGGAGTCAAGCTGCTGCTCCATGAAGGAGGGCCGACGCTGTTTGCTTCCTTCTTGGAGAAGCATTTGATCGACGAATTGTTTCTGACGATTGCGCCGCAGATCGTCGGACGAGGGGCGTCCGGGGAGCGGCCGAATTTTTCGGGTCTCCTATCGTTTGATCCTGAACACGCGGTATGGGCGACTCTTCTGTCAGTGAAGCGCGCCGAGGCGGGGCATCTCTTCCTTCGCTATGGTCGAAGTCCACATGGAGCGTAAGCCCGGGAGCCTTTTCATTTTGGATATGCCGCCTCAGTCAATGATTGCCTGTTCGAGGTCACGAGCCGGCGAGGCGACGAGTGAGGTTCGCCCTTGCGCGTGCTTGCTAGAAAGGCCATGGCCAATGCGCCCAGCCCAACGGCCGTACGTAGCGACGGGCGCGGCATCCACTTCATGGCGGACAGCATGACCTGCGGTGGCCCGTTCCTTTGTGGATCGCTAGGTCGTGTTTCAAGCCGCTCCCGTCGGAGTGGGTAGTGTTCGGCGAAGAGTATTTTGATTGCTCGGATGAATGGAATGAGATCCTGTGGCCCTCGACTTGTGACCAGGTTGCCGTCGCGAACGACTTTCTCGTCGAGCCATGTCGCGCCCGCATTGACCATGTCGTCGCGGATGCCAGGCCAGGAAGTGAGCGTGCGTCCCTTCACGCAGTCCGCAGATGCCAACACCCATGGACCATGGCAGAGCGACGCGATGGGCTTTCGTTCCTCATCGAACCATCGAACGAAGGCTCGCGCCGCGGCGGATTGCCGCAACAGATCAGGATTGATAAACCCTCCTGGGATCAGCAGCCCGTCGTAGCGGTGCGGGTCTGCGTGATAGACGGTGGCATCGACATGGACGCGGCTGGCCGGCTCATGAAGATTCACGCCTCGAATACGCCCCCGCCGCAGCGAAATGATGTCTACCTTCGCGCCACCCAATCGTAAGGCGGCGACGGGTATGGTCAACTCAAGCTTTTCGAATCCATCTGCCGCGAGCACAGCGATTCTCCGGCCTCTTAGTCTCTGTCGCATGGTCACTCCGTAAAAAGGAAGGCCTTAGGATAGCAACAGGAAACGGAAGCGACCTACTAGGAGAGACCCGCGCAAGCGGCTCCGATTAGTACGGGACGTGGAGAACACTTTACCCCTGACAACCGCTCGACCTCGGACGTTTTATCAAAAGGCCGGCATAATCTCCTAAAAAGGACGGCTTAACTCCTACACGTTTAGTAAAATTACCTGTATCCAGGGAATTGCCTAGTGGGCATGTGCGCACATTTGCCAGACACTTCCCTCCCGAGATCATAAATAAACAACCAAAGGAGGGCGCCCATGCAACTGAAACGATTCGCATTGGGTTTTGCAGGAGGTCTACTCCTACTGCTGGCACCGGCCGCAAACGGGGCAGATACACCAGGGGATATGGCGGCCAGTCCACCGCCGGAAGCGACGGCTGCTCCTGCCGACGCAACTGCCGCTGCTCCCGCCGATGCGACCGCCGCTGCTCCCGCCAATTCCACCAGCACGCCGCCTGCTGAGGCGACTTCTACACCACCTCAAGTGGCAGCCGAGACACCTGCTGATGCACGGGTGACCACTGCGGAGCAGCAGATGGCCACGGATCCTTGTGCGGCTCCGTCTGCCTCCGGATCTCTGGATTGTGAAAAGTTGAAACGCAAAGTGTCGGCAGATAAGACAGGGAAGGCTGGGATGACAGCCGTGTGTACTTCGCATATGGATCCGAAGGGCACCGTGATCTACGACGATCCGACCTGTCCTGGACGGATGGGTGGCGCGGTCGTGGCTGACCCTGGAAAAGTGTATCTGATCAGGGAGAATCCCTTCTTCAGCCTCCATATCGACAAGGCGACAGAACACGCCCGTGCGGCAGAGATTGCCGGCAACCAGGGACAAGCCATTGACTTGATGGACCATGCTCAGATGTCGCTGTTGCAGGCCAAGGAAGCGCAGCGTGCCGGCAACGTACCGGGGCTCAACGAAGGAATCATATCGTTGAGAGAAGCCTTACGGCTTCCAGAAGGCTCCTCGGTGCGGGAGGCGACCGCCTATGTTCGGGATGCCCGCAAGAATCTGCATCAGGCTGCTGGAACAAAACTGAAACCCGTTGAGACGTTTGAAAACGTGGCTGCTTACAAATGAAGACAGGATAAGGGACGTTAAGGCGCCCAACTGGTGAACGGGGTGGGGTGGGGAGTAGCTTCCCTCACCCCGTTTGTTCTTGTAATACTGCGGACGTTTATTTGGTTGTGCAGGGAAGAATTCCGTCTTCCAACCACGCATAGTCGCCGCTCATGATCCGTTTCGACAGCCGGTAGACGACGGTGTCTTTCTTGTGACGGCGGATGCGTTCCCTGAGCGACGACGGAGGATGCAAACGCCCCTCCATCTCGCCGCAGAAATAATCGACAAGCTCTCGAATGCCAGGTTTGTCGCGCATCGCAGGCTGCGAAGCGTACCAAAGCGTGGCCGACATCGCGAAGAGCCAGAGGCTGTTATCGACCAAACCTTGCAGCAGTAGTTGTTTGTTGTGCAGTTTTTCCCGGTGGTAGAGGGTGGCGGTCACGGTTGATCGCGCGAGGCGCCGTGACGACGATTCAACTAGTCGAACCCAGCGGGCATATTCAGTTCCGAAGAGCGAAGATGCGGATCCGGAAGGCGCGAAGGGAAGCGATGATAGGAGCGACAGGCGCGCGTAGTACCGTGCTGCCGCAACCTTCTTGGAGGCGGATCCCTGTAATATTGCCAGGCCCTGTTCGAGATAGGGAGACAGGGATTCGCGCGCCATCCAGATGCGGAGAATCTCGCTGGTCCCTTCCCATACAAGATTGATCCTTGCGTCCCTGAGCATACGCATCACCGGGATCGCCGGTTCACCGCTCTTCCGTTGCGCCTCGACTGTCATGAATCCGCGTCCTCCGCGGACCTGGAACAGCTCGTTGACCGCTTCCCAGTACCATTCGCTTCCGATGATTTTGGCGGCCGCCGACTCGAGTCGAAGATCGCCCTTGTTATTGGCCCACGCTCCGCAAAACTCCATCACCGCCTCGAGCGCCAACGTATAGGCGGCCACACGGCACACTTTTTCGCCGACGAGATTGTGTTCGCCGATGGGCTTGTTCCATTGAATCCGGGTCTGTGCCCACCAGCGCATCGCCGCGACGCATTGCTTCAGTCCCCCTAAGCAGGCCGCCGGAAGCGTCAGCCGTCCGACGGTCAGCGTCGCCAGAGCAATTCTGAGGCCGTCCTCTTCGCTGCCGAGGCGGTTTTCAAGCGGAACATATACGTTGTTGAACCGCGGGACACCGTTGTAGATCCCGCGGACGCCTTCGAAGCGCAGCCGGGTCACACTGCAGCCCGGCCATTGCGTTTCGACAATGAACGCCCCATATCGTTTCTGCGCCTGAGCGTCTCGACATTCTTCGGGCCGGTCCACGATACGGGCGATGACGACCAGCATAGAGGAGAGGAATTCGCCGTCCTGTTTAGCGGAGTTGGTGATGAAGAACTTTTCGCCTGTGAGTTGATAGCCGACCGTTTTTCCGTGTTCCGTCACTCGTACGGCGTAGGTCTCAACTTTGGAGATGTCGCAGCCGACGTTCCGCTCCGTCAGGGCAAATCCTGAAACCTCTCCCCGCGCAAGCCGCGGAAGATATTTGCCTTTCTGTTCCTCGCTGCCGAAGAGCCGCAAAGGCTCGGGAAGCCCGATAGATTGCGCCGCCGACAGCAGCACGGTCAGAGAGGCGTCGACGCTCCCGCAGAGGGTGGCGACCTTTTGATATTCGGATTGTGTGAACTCCTGTCCGCCGAAGCGCTTGGGAATCTTGATACCCAGGCCGCCAATGCCGGCTAACGATTTAATGACGGATTCAGGGAGCTCTCCCTCGCTATCCACCCGGTCAGCGTCGAGAGAGAACAGGATGGGTTTAAGTTCTTCCAGAAACGTCAGGGCCGCCGGTGAAACGGGAGGAGTACTAATGGTCCGGAAGAGGGGCCATCGAATATCCGCTTCAAAGAGACCGGCAATAAAGCCGCCATAGGCTGCTTTGTCGCGGGCCGCTTCAGCGATCGCCTCGGATCCTTGAAACAGCCCCGATTTTGGCATGCCCACTCCTCCGACTCGAACTAGAGGCGATCCATACAGTCTACCACCATTTTTTGACGTACGGTGCCCCGAACCGTACGTTTTGCCGCTTGACCCTTAAGGGGGAGCTAATAATGCCGCCGAATAAGGATGAAAATCGGCAGGGGCGTGGTACGATGCTTGTAGCGCATTACTCCTGATTTCTTACGGGGATGGCACCATGCGCAACGTCGTCATTGTCGAGGGCTTTCGCACTCCGTTCTGCAAGGAAGGCACGGATTTCCGCCAGACTGATGCAGACATCCTCGGGGCCTGGGTTGTGCGCGAAATGCTTGCGCGCTGTCACCGCTGGAATCTCCCGCCGAGCACGATCGATTGCGTGCTAGGAAGCAACGTTGCCACCCCGATGCATGCAGTGAATCCGACGCGGGTCGCTGCCGTCACCGGCGGTCTTTCGCCGACTATTCCTGCCGACACGGTCGCCGGCAAAAATTGTGGTTCGGGTGTCACGGCACTCTACTATGCGAGCCTGCGCATCCGCAGCGGCGATGTCGACACCGTGCTGGTCATCGGCATGGAGGCGATGAGCCGGATTCCCGTGGTCTATGACCGTCGGGTGGCCGACCATATTTTACAGTTCGGCAAGGCGCGAAGCCTTCGCGAGCGTGCCGCCGCTGCCACAGCGCTCATTCCCAAACTGCTGAACCTGAAACGGTATCCACCCGGCGTCGGGCTTGTGATGGGGCTGACCGATCCCATGTGCGATCTCATCATGGGACAGACTGCCGAAAATATCGCCAAAGATCCTTCGTTGAGCATGACACGGGAGGACCAGGACGCGTTTGCCGTCCGATCGCACAGGCAGGCGGCGGACGCCTGGAAACGTGGACTTTTTGCGGAGGAAGTGGTGCCGATGTTTGTGCCCGAGCGTCAGAGCTATGTCGAGCGAGACAACGGCATACGGGAGGACGCGGATCAGGCGGCATTTCGTGACGTGAAACCGGTGTTCGATAGACGCCACGGGTCGGTGACGCCGGCGAACGCGTCACAAATTACGGACGCGGCTGCAGCCATGCTGCTGATGGAGGAGGAGAAGGCCAAATCGCTGGGACTGCCGATCCTCGGCTATGTGAAGGACTACGCCGATTTTGGCTACGAACCGTCCTGTATGGGCCTGGCTCCCGTCGGGGCCATTGCCAAGCTCTTGTCAAAGACACGCTTGACGCTGAAAGACTTCGCTGTCTGTGAGATCAACGAAGCGTTCGCCTCCGTGGTGTTGGGGATCAGCCGCATTCTTGCGTCATCAGCCCTCATGCAGCGTCATTTCGGTGCTTTTGGGCTGTCGGAGCGCTTGGGGGAGATTCCGCCCGACGATCTCAACCCGCACGGCGGCGCGATCGCGCTGGGGCATCCGGTCGGCGTGTCCGGTCTGCGGTTGGCGACGACGTCGTTGCTGGAGCTGAAACGACGAAATGCGGAGCGGGCCTTGATCAGCATGTGCGTGGGCGGAGGTCAAGGCGTCGCCATGGTTGTGGAGCGCAGATAACATGGCAGAGTTCAAACATTTCAAGACGGCAATGGGAACCGATGGGCTTTTGCTTGCCGGCTTCGATTACTTCGGGAAGTCGGTCAATGTGCTCAATCCTGAGAGTCTTTCCGAATGGGAGGAGATCGTCCGGTTCTCGCAAGAGTCGCCTGCGGTGACTGGCGTCGTTCTCGTCAGTCTGAAGGAGGGCAATTTCTGCGCAGGGGCCGACATCGAGCAGCTGCGTGACGCACAAACTCGAAGGGCGTTTCAGGACGTGGAGCGCCTCGTCGACATGGCGCATCGTGTTTTTGACGTGATGATGCGATCGTCCAAGCCATTTGTTGCCGCCGTTGAAGGCGTCTGTCTGGGAGGAGGGCTTGAGCTCGCGCTGGCGTGCCAGACCCGGATCGCGAGTGCTCATGCGAGGACGTGCTTCGGTCTGCCGGAGGTCAAACTCGGGATCCTGCCGGGATTTGGCGGGACGCAGCGCCTGCCAAAGCTCATCGGCCTGCCCAAAGCCCTGGAGATGATGACTACCGGCCGGACGGTGTTCCCCCGGCAAGCCCTGAAGATGGGCCTCACAGATGCCATGGTCTCGTCGATCCCTTCGAGGATACGAACACTGGCGGAGGTGCAGAAGGAGACCTTCGTCAACGTCGCCATGGCGCAGGCCCGAACGCTCTCGTCACGACCGCTGATCCGGCAGACACCGGCCTTCATGCAGAGGGTCGCGAGCGCGCCGGGGCTTCGCACTCTGATCTGTCATTACGCGAAACGTCAGGTAATCAAGCGAGTCCGCCATTTCTATCCGGCGCCTCTTCTCGCGATCGAGGCAGTGCAGCGAGGGATGGGGCGGGATGTGCTCGAGGCATCGCTGTTGATCGAAAAGCCGCGATTGCTCGAACTCCTAGCCGGTCCGGTTTCTGCACATC